>NZ_JBFBKP010000022.1:0-57212 GCF_040702285.1 Arthrobacter sp. NPDC080086 | reverse complement strand
CCGATGTCGCCCTCGGTGCAGAAGACCGAGCCGGTGATCCGCCAGATCTTCATCGGGCGTGGCCGCGACATCATGACTACCGATGCGCTGGAGCGGAAGCTGTACGTGATCCGCAAGACCGCCAGTCACGCCATCCAGGCGCTCAAGCTCAAGCACGGCAAGGAATACTTCGTGCCGTCGATGTCGGCGCGCACGATCGTCTACAAGGGCCTGCTGCTGTGCGAACAGGTTGGCCGCTACTACCAAGACCTGGCGGACCCGCGCACGGTGTCGGCGCTGGCGCTGGTGCACCAGCGTTTCTCGACCAACACGTTCCCCGCCTGGGAGCTGGCGCACCCGTACCGCATGGTCGCGCACAACGGCGAAATCAACACCGTCAAGGGCAACGTCAACTGGATCAACGCCCGCACGGGCGGCATCTCGTCGCCGGTGCTGGGCGATGACCTGCCCAAGCTCTGGCCGCTGATCTATCCGGGCCAATCGGATACGGCATCGTTCGACAACTGCCTCGAACTGCTGACGATGGCCGGCTATCCGCTGGCCCAGGCGATGATGATGATGATTCCGGAAGCGTGGGAACAGCACACGCTGATGGATGACAACCGTCGCGCCTTCTACGAATACCACGCCGCGATGATGGAGCCGTGGGACGGCCCCGCCGCCATCTGCTTTACCGATGGCCGCCAGATCGGCGCGACGCTCGACCGTAACGGCCTGCGCCCCGCGCGCTACTACGTGACCGACGACGACATGGTCGTGATGGCTTCGGAAGCCGGCGTGCTGCCGATCCCCGAGTCGCGCATCGTCAAGAAGTGGCGCCTGCAGCCGGGCAAGATGTTCCTGATCGACATGGAGCAGGGCCGCATCATCGACGACAAGGAGCTCAAGGACAACCTGGCCAACGCCAAGCCGTACAAGAGCTGGATCGACGCCGTGCGCATCAAGCTCGACGAGCTGGACGCCAAGCCCGAAGACGTGGCTGCCGAGACCAAGCCGGCCGCCAAGCTGCTGGATCGCCAGCAGTCGTTCGGCTACACCCAGGAAGACGTCAAGTTCCTGATGGCGCCGATGGCTGCCAACGGCGAAGAAGCCGCCGGCTCGATGGGCAACGACAGCCCGCTGGCCGTGCTGTCCTCCAAGAACAAGACGCTCTACAACTACTTCAAGCAGCTGTTCGCGCAGGTCACGAACCCGCCGATCGACCCGATCCGCGAAAACGTGGTGATGTCGCTCGTCTCGTTCATCGGGCCGAAGCCGAACCTGCTCGAGTTGAACAACATCAACCCGCCGATGCGCTTGGAAGTCAGCCAGCCCGTGCTGGACTTCAAGGACATGGCGAAGATCCGCAACATCGAGCACTACACCGGCGGCAAGTTCATGGCTTACGAGCTGAACATCTGCTACCCGGTGGCCTGGGGCAAGGAGGGCATCGAAGCGCGCCTGGCCTCGCTGTGCGCCGAGGCTGTGGATGCGGTCAAGTCGGGCTACAACATCCTGATCGTGTCGGACCGTGCGGTCGACGAGAAGCAGGCGGCCATTCCGGCACTGCTGGCCACGTCCGCCATCCACCATCACCTGGTGGAGAAGGGTCTGCGCACGAGCACCGGTCTGGTGGTCGAAACCGGTTCCGCACGTGAAGTGCACCACTTCGCGCTGCTGGCGGGCTACGGTGCCGAAGCCGTGCACCCCTACCTGGCGATGGAAACGCTGGCCGAGCTGGCCCCGGGCCTGGGCGTGACGCCTGAAAAGGCGGTCTACAACTTCACCAAGGCGATCGGCAAGGGCCTGCACAAGGTGATGTCCAAGATGGGCATCTCGACGTACATGTCGTACACCGGCGCGCAGATCTTCGAGGCGATCGGCCTGTCGCGCGAGCTGGTGGACAAGTACTTCCACGGCACCGCGTCGAACGTGGGCGGCATCGGCATCTTCGAAGTGGCCGAAGAAGCCCTGCGCCTGCACCGCGACGCCTTTGGCGATGCGCCGGTGCTGGCCAACATGCTGGACGCCGGCGGTGAATACGCCTACCGCGTCCGCGGCGAAGAGCACATGTGGACCCCGGATTCGATCGCCAAGCTGCAACATGCCACGCGCGCGAATTCGTACCAGACGTACAAGGAATACGCCAACCTGATCAACGACCAGAGCCGCCGCCACATGACGCTGCGCGGCCTGTTCGAGTTCAAGGTGGACCCGGCACGCGCCATTCCGCTGGAAGAAGTGGAATCGGCCAAGGAGATCGTCAAGCGTTTCGCTACCGGCGCAATGTCGCTGGGCTCGATTTCGACCGAAGCCCACACCACGCTGGCTGTGGCGATGAACCGCATCGGCGGCAAGTCGAACACGGGTGAGGGCGGTGAAGACGAGCGCCGTTATCGCAACGAACTGCGCGGCATTCCTATCAAGCAGGGCACCAAGCTGTCGGACGTGATCGGCCGCGAAGTGGTTGAGCGTGACTTGGAGCTGCAAGAGGGCGATTCGCTGCGCTCGAAGATCAAGCAGGTGGCGTCGGGCCGCTTTGGCGTGACGGCCGAGTACCTGGCGTCTGCGGATCAAATTCAGATCAAGATGGCGCAGGGCGCCAAGCCTGGCGAAGGTGGTCAGCTGCCTGGTCACAAGGTCACGGACTACATCGGCAAGCTGCGTTACGCCGTGCCGGGCGTGGGCCTGATTTCGCCGCCGCCGCACCACGACATCTACTCGATTGAAGATCTGGCGCAGCTCATCCACGACCTGAAGAACGTGAACCCGCGTTCGGACGTGTCGGTCAAGCTGGTGTCGGAAGTGGGCGTGGGCACGGTGGCCGCGGGTGTCGCCAAGGCCAAGGCCGATCACGTGGTGATCGCCGGCCATGACGGTGGCACGGGCGCTTCGCCGTGGTCGTCGATCAAGCACGCAGGCACGCCGTGGGAACTGGGCCTGGCCGAGACGCAGCAGACGCTGATGCTCAACGGCTTGCGCAACCGCATCCGCGTTCAGGCCGATGGCCAGATGAAGACCGGCCGCGACGTCGTGATCGGCGCGCTGTTGGGCGCGGACGAATTCGGCTTCGCCACGGCACCGCTGGTGGTCGAGGGCTGCATCATGATGCGCAAGTGCCACCTGAACACCTGCCCGGTGGGCGTGGCGACGCAGGATCCGGTGCTGCGCAAGAAGTTCTCGGGCAAGCCCGAGCACGTGGTGAACTACTTCTTCTTCGTGGCCGAAGAAGTGCGCGAGATCATGGCGCAACTGGGTATCCGCTCGTTCAACGAGCTGATCGGCCGCGCTGATCTGCTCGACACCAAGGCCGGTATCGAACACTGGAAGGCTCGCGGTCTGGACTTCGCGCGCATCTTCTATCAGCCGGCCAAGAAGGAAGGCGAGCCGTGCTACCAGGTCGACGTGCAAGACCACGGCCTGGACCGCGCGCTGGATCACCAACTCATCGAGAAGGCCAAGGCTGCGATCGAGAAGGGCGAGCGCGTCTCGTTCATCCAGCCGGTGCGCAACGTCAACCGTACCGTGGGCGCGATGCTCTCCGGTGAAGTGGCGAAGCGCTATGGCCATGAAGGTCTGCCCGATGACTCGATCCATGTGCAGATGCAGGGCACGGCAGGTCAGTCGTTCGCGGCGTTCCTGGCGCACGGCGTGACGCTGGATCTGGTGGGCGATGGCAACGACTACGTGGGCAAGGGCCTGTCGGGCGGCCGCGTGATTGTGCGCCCGCCGCACGAGTTCCGCGGCGAGCCGACCAGCAACATCATCGTCGGCAACACCGTGCTGTACGGCGCGCTGGCCGGTGAAGCGTTCTTCAACGGCGTGGCCGGCGAGCGCTTTGCGGTGCGTAACTCTGGCGCCACCACGGTGGTGGAAGGCACCGGCGACCACGGTTGCGAGTACATGACCGGCGGCACCGTCGTCGTGCTGGGCGCGACTGGCCGCAACTTCGCGGCGGGCATGTCGGGCGGCGTGGCCTACGTCTATGACGAAGACGGCCTGTTCGACAAGCGCTGCAACACGGCGCAGGTCGCGCTGGAATCCGTGCTGTCGGCGGCAGACCAAGAGAAGGCGCACACGCAGGCGACATGGCACAAGGTCGATGGCGAGCGCGTGCTCGACGAGCAACTGCTCAAGGCGCTGGTGGAAAAGCACTTCCGCTACACCGGCTCCGAGCGTGCCAAGGAACTGCTGGCCGACTGGAGCAACGCGCGCCGCCGTTTCGTCAAGGTCTTCCCGACCGAGTACAAGCGCGCGCTGACCGAGATGTACGAGCGCGAACAGGAAGCCGCCCGCGAACAGATCGCGGCCTGAGCCAACTCCAAGCGACTAGGCGGGTGGTTGATCCCACAAGATCCATCACCCGCCGCCACTGAATAAACGCAACCTCACAAGACAGGCCCGAGCGCCCGGCAAGCGATGCTGTGCCGGAAGGAATCGGGTCAGGAAGGACATCATGGGCAAGGCGACCGGTTTTCTCGAATTTCCCCGCCAGAACGAGGCATACGAAGCGCCCGAAGCGCGCGTGAAGCATTACAAGGAGTTCGTGTTCGCGCTGGCGGACAACGAAGCCAAGATCCAGGGCGCACGCTGCATGGACTGCGGCATTCCGTTCTGCAATAACGGCTGCCCGGTCAACAACATCATCCCGGACTTCAACGACTTGGTGTATCGCCAGGATTGGAAGACCGCGATCGAAGTGCTGCACTCCACCAACAACTTCCCCGAGTTCACGGGCCGCATCTGCCCGGCACCGTGCGAAGCGGCGTGCACGTTGGGCATCAATGAACTGCCGGTCGGTATCAAGTCGATCGAGCACGCCATCATCGACAAGGCCTGGGAAGAGGGTTGGGTCGCACCGCAAGTGCCGAAGCACAAGACCGGCAAGACCGTGGCCGTGGTCGGCTCGGGCCCCGCTGGCATGGCCGCTGCGCAGCAACTGGCACGCGCCGGCCACGACGTGACGCTGTTCGAAAAGAACGACCGCATTGGCGGCCTGCTGCGCTACGGCATCCCCGACTTCAAGCTGGAAAAGGCCCAGATCGACCGCCGCATGCAGCAGATGGAAGCCGAAGGCGTGACGTTCCGCACCGGCGTGATGGTGGGCAACGCAACGATGCCCGCCGGCATCGTCAACGACGCACGCGAAACCATCGCTGCCGACGACATCCTCAAGCAGTTCGACGCTGTCGTGCTGACGGGCGGTTCGGAAGTGCCGCGCGATTTGCCAGTGCCGGGCCGTGATCTGGACGGCGTGCACTACGCGCTCGAATTCCTGATCCCGCAGAACAAGGAAGTGGCCGGCGACGCACCCAACCCGATCCGCGCGGATGGCAAGCACGTCATCGTGATCGGCGGCGGCGATACCGGTTCGGACTGCGTTGGCACGTCCAACCGCCATGGCGCTGCATCGGTCACGCAGTTCGAACTGCTGCCGCGCCCGCCCGAAGAAGAGAACAAGCCGCTGGTGTGGCCGTACTGGCCAATCAAGCTGCGCACGTCGTCGTCGCATGACGAAGGCTGCGAGCGCGACTGGTCGGTGGCCACCAAGGAACTCATCGGCGAGAACGGCCGTGTGACCGGTCTCAAGGCCGTGCGCCTGGAGTGGAAGGACGGCAAGATGAGCGAGGTCGAAGGTAGCGAATTCACGCTCAAGGCCGACCTCGTGCTGCTGGCGATGGGCTTTACCAACCCGGTCGGCGGCGTGCTGGATGCCTTCGGCGTGACCAAGGATGCACGCAACAACGCCCGTGCCGCCACCGAAGGCGACAACGCCTACGCCACCAACGTGCCGAAGGTGTTCGCCGCCGGCGACGTGCGCCGTGGCCAGTCGCTGGTCGTGTGGGCCATCCGCGAAGGCCGTCAGGCTGCGCGCTCGGTGGACGCGTTTCTCATGGGCCATACGGAACTGCCGCGCTGACCACGCGGTTGACTGTCTGACCCAGGGCTCGCTTCGGCGAGCCTTTTTCTTTGGGGCCGGTCGTCGCTTCATGGTTTACATCGACATGGTTTACATGGGTGCAGGGCGGATGGGCAGATTTCTAGAATGAGATTTCCCCGAGACCCCCCACCCCCATGCAAGCCTGCGCCAGCAATGTGCCCGCAGATGTTCCCGGCGCGCCGGACGTGCGCCGACGCCGCACCATGGTGTGGCTCGCAGCATTGCCGGTCGTGTTGGGGCTGCCAGCCCGCGCGGAGCTGCTGGGCTATTCGTCGCAGCCGCTGCGCCTCGTTGTGCCGGCAGCGGAGGGCAGCGTATTTGATGCCCTGGCTCGGGCGCTGGCCGTGCAGCTGCAGCAGCAACTCGGCCGCCCGGCCAATGTCGAGGATCGCCCTGCCGCCAATGGCATGGCGGCCGGCGAATCGGTTGCGCGCGCTCCGTCCGATGGTCACACTTGGTTGCTGCACCAAACCACTTTCGTCACACAGCCCGCGCTGGAGCCCGCGCCCTACGACCCGTTGCGCGACTTCTTGCCCGTCGCCATGGTGGCGACGCTGCCGCTTTTTCTGGCAGTCGACGCCCGCCTGCCGATTGGCTCCGTGGCCGATCTGGTTGCCCTGGCGCGCGCGGAATCGGTCAGCGTCAATTGCGGTTCGGAGGCGCTTGGCACGTGGTCGCACCTCGTAGCCGAGCAGTTCGTCCGCGATTACGCGATCCACGCGCCGCATGTCTCGCTCAAGGGCGAAGCCGCGGTCGTGCAACAGGTGTTGGCCGGACGCATGACGGCGTGCTTTGCGAGCTTTCCGAGCTTGGCGATGGGCATGGCGAGCGGGCAGTTGCGCTTGCTGGGGGTGACTGGCGCCGCGCGTTCTCCCTTCGCGCCGGATGTCCCGACCTTGCGCGAAGCCGGGCTGGTGGGGTTCGACCGCAGTGCCTGGGTGGGTGTGTTCATGCCGGCGCGCACGCCCAAGGTCCTATCGATCCGCGCGGCCGTCGAGCTCCGGCGCGCACTTACCGCAAGCGATGTTCGCGCCACTTTGCGCGCCGGTGGCTTCGAGCCAGAATGGGACGCCCCTGAGACCTTCGCCCAAGCCATCCGTCGAGATGCCAACCATTGGCAGACGCTGGTCCACCAAGCCGATCTGCGCCTGAGCCGCGGCGAATAGGTCGCCACGGAGTGCGCGCGTGCAGGCTTTTCAGCAGTTCGCAAGGCATGGCTCCAGCGGCGCAGCGCTTCAGCCACACAAACTGTAGGTAAGCATGGCGTGACTGACGGGCTACGCGGGTTTCCACCTATAATGGCGGCCCGTACCGAACCGGTACGGCTAGCGAACACAATAAGACGCGGCACGCATCCCCGCCGCGAGATAACCGAGCCTCCCGTACCCAAACGCCACCGTGTCCACCCAGCCTTCCACTGCCGTTGTCGAGCTCGACCAGGTCGATTTCGCCTACCAGCCGGGCGAACGGCGGATTCTGTCCGGCCTGTGCATGCGCGTGCCCAAGGGCAGCGTGGTGGCGGTCATGGGCGGTTCAGGCTGCGGCAAGACGACGATCCTGCGCTTGATCGGCGGGCAGGTCGGGGCTGCGGCAGGTACGGTCCGCGTACTGGGCCAGGATATTGGCGCCATGGACAAGCCCGCGCTGTATGCAGCGCGGCGCCAGATGGGCATGCTCTTCCAGTTCGGCGCGCTGTTTACCGACATGTCCGTGTTCGACAATGTCGCATTTCCGCTGCGCGAACATACCGAGCTGCCCGAGCCGCTGATCCGCGACCTCGTGCTGATGAAGCTCAACGCTGTTGGCCTGCGCGGCGCACGCGATCTCATGCCTTCGCAGATTTCCGGTGGCATGGCCCGACGCGTGGCACTGGCGCGTGCGATTGCGCTGGACCCCTCGCTCATCCTCTACGACGAGCCGTTTGCGGGGCTGGACCCGATTTCGCTGGGCCTCACCGCCTCACTCATCCGCAAGCTGAACGACGCGCTGGGCGCGACCAGCATCATCGTCTCGCACGATGTGCAGGAAACGTTCCACATTGCGGACTACGTCTACTTCATCGCCAACGGTGGTATCGCCGCCGAGGGCGCACCGGCAGATCTCATGGCCTCCACCGACCCGTTCGTGCGCCAGTTCGTGCACGGCGAGGCGGATGGCCCCGTGCCCTTCCACTACCCGGGCGCGTCCCTGGTCGATGATTTCGGTTTGGGCAAGAACGGGGGCGCGCAATGATCTCGACGATCGGCTCCCTGGTGCGCTCGCTCATCGGCCGCCTTGGCTATGGTGCGCGCATGCTGGCCACGCTGTTTGCGGCCTCGGGCGATGTGCTGCGCCGTCCGCGCCTGGTGATCGAGCAACTGCGTTTCATCGGCAACGATTCGTTCATCATCATCGCGGTGTCGGGCCTGTTCGTCGGCTTCGTGCTGGGCCTGCAGGGCTACTACACGCTCAATCGCTATGGTTCCGAGCAGGCGCTGGGCCTGCTGGTGGCGCTGTCGCTGGTGCGTGAACTGGGGCCGGTGGTGACTGCACTGCTCTTTGCTGGCCGCGCCGGCACGTCGCTCACCGCCGAGATTGGCCTGATGAAGGCTGGCGAACAATTGATCGCCATGGAAATGATGGCGGTCGACCCGCTGGCCCGCGTGTTGGCGCCGCGTTTCTGGGCGGGTTTGATCGCCATGCCGTTGCTGGCCGCCATCTTCAGCGCCGTCGGCATTCTGGGCGGATACTTCGTCGGTGTTGGCCTGATCGGGGTGGACCCCGGCGCGTTCTGGTCGCAGATGCAGGCAGGCGTGGACGTGATGGACGACGTCGTCAACGGCGTCATCAAGAGTGTGGTGTTTGGCGTGGCCGTGACCTTCATCGCGCTGTTTCAAGGCTATGAGGCCAAGGCGACGCCCGAGGGCGTGTCGCGCGCCACCACGCGCACGGTGGTGATTGCGTCGCTGGCCGTGCTGGCGCTGGATTTTGTGCTGACGGCGTTGATGTTCAGCTAAACATCATCCCTCTGGCTGTCGTTCAAAGAGAAAAGATCATGCGTAAGAGCCTCCTCGATTTCTGGGTCGGACTGTTCGTGCTGGTGGGCATCGTGGCGCTGCTGTTTCTGGCGCTCAAGGCCGGCAACATGAGCGCGTTCTCGTTTGCCAAGACCTATCAGGTGAAGGCCGCCTTCGACAACATCGGCGGCCTGAAGGTGCGTGCGCCGGTCAAGAGCGCCGGCGTGGTGGTCGGGCGCGTGTCGCAGATTCTGTTTGACGACAAGACCTACCAGGCGACCGTCGTGCTCGACATGGATCAGCGCTACCAGTTTCCGAAAGACAGCTCGGCCAAGATCCTGACGTCGGGTCTGTTGGGCGAGCAGTACGTTGGCCTGGAGCCGGGTGGCGATTCGGCCATGCTGGCCGGCGGCAGCAAGATCACCATGACGCAGTCGGCGGTGGTGCTGGAGAACTTGATCAGTCAGTTCCTCTACAGCAAGGCGGCCGATGCCGGCGCCGGCAGCAGCAATGGCGGCAGTGCCGGCGGCGCCAAGCCCGCTGGGGGCAGTGGGAGTCAATAAACCATGAAAACAACAACATCCATCCGAATGCTGCGCGGCATTGCGCTAGCAGTGGCCGCGGGCGCCTCGCTACTGGCAGGTTGCGCCACGGGGCCGAATGCCAATCCGGCCGACCCGATCGAACCATTCAACCGCGAAGTTTTCCGCATCAATGAAGACCTCGACAAGGGCGTGCTGAAGCCGGTTGCGCAAACCTATGTTGATGTCGTGCCGTCGCCGGCGCGCACGGCCGTGTCGAACTTCTTCTCCAACGCGGGCGATGTCTATTCGGCCGTCAACAACCTGCTGCAGCTGAAGGGCACCGCCGCGCTGGAAGACACCATGCGCGTGGCGATCAATACCGTGCTGGGCCTGGGTGGCCTGATCGACATCGCCTCGGACGCCGGTCTACCCAAGCACAAGGAAGATTTCGGCCAGACGCTGGGCGTGTGGGGTGTGCCGGCCGGTCCGTATGTTGTGTGGCCGCTGCTGGGCCCGAGCACCGTGCGTGATACCGCCGGCTTCCTGGTCGACTGGCAGATGGATCCGCTCACGTATTTCAACGACAGCGCGATCACGTATTCGCTGGCTGCCTTGCGGGTGGTGGACGTGCGTGCGAACCTGCTCGGCGCCAGCAATGTATTCGAGCAGGCTGCCGTCGATAAGTACACCTTCATGCGCGATGCGTATCTCCAGCGCCGCCGCTATCTGATCTATGACGGCAATCTGCCGGAAGACCAGGATGGTAAGTCCTCCCCGGACACGGGTGACGCGACGGTCTCGCCGTACCACCGCTTTACGCCCAACTGGCCGGTGTTCCGCCGCTGAGGGGGCGTTCGTAACAACGTTGCCTCAACGGTGACAAGGCGTAAAACGGGGCATGATTCGCGAACTTGAGCGCGGATGCCCCGTTCTAACAGCTACCCAATCATCGCAGCGGCTCAGCCGTATGCGAACCAAGAACCACATAAGAAGGACGCGATATGTTGAAGAGTTTTCTCCGTTCCGTGTTTGCTGGCCTAGCGCTGACGGCCGCAGTGTCTGCTGCTCCGGTCCATGCCCAGGAGGCTGATGCGCAATCGACCGTCAAGGCCGCGGTGGACGATGTGCTGTCCACCATCAAGGGTGACCCCGAGCTGCGCGGTGGCAACATGTCGAAGGTTTATCAACTGGTCGACCAGAAGATCGTGCCGCGTGCCGATTTCAAGCGCACCACGCAGATCGCCATGGGTCGCTTCTGGAGCCAGGCGACGCCCGAGCAGCAACAGCAGATTCAAGACGGTTTCAAGACGCTGTTGGTCCGCACCTACGCCGGCGCGCTGTCGAATGTGAAGAACCAGACTGTGTCGTACAAGCCGTTCCGTGCCGCAGCCGACGACACCGACGTGGTGGTCCGCTCGACCGTGAACAACAACGGTGAGCCGGTGGCGCTGGACTACCGCATGGAAAAGACGGGCAATGGCTGGAAGGTGTACGACATCAACATCAGCGGCCTGTGGCTGTCGGAGACGTACAAGAACCAGTTTGCCGACGTCATCAGCAAGCGCGGCGGTGTGGCCGGCTTGGTCAGCTTCCTGAACGAGCGCAACGCGCAGCTTGAGAAGGGCCCGGCAAAGTAAGCGGCCTTCCGGTAGAATCGAAACAGCGGTCGTCTCTGGCCGCTGTTTCTTTTTCTGATGCATCCACCTTCGCTATGTTGACCCTGTCCGGCCCGCTGACTCAGCTTGAAGCGCCGCGCGTGCTGCGCGAGGGCGAGGCGCAGCTTAGCCAAGCGCGTGGGGCGGGCGTTGCCACACTGCGCGTTGATTGCGCGGGCTTGTCGCGGGTCGATTCCTCGGCGCTGGCGGTGCTGCTGTCCTGGCAGCGCACGGCGCAGACGGTCGGTATTGCGCTTGATATTGCAGGCGCCCCGCAGGCGCTGTCCAATCTTGCCACGCTGTATGGCGTGGAATCCCTGCTGGCGATTGCGCCGGCGTCTTCCGCAGCTCTCCATCACGCACGACATTGAGGCGGCGTCCGGTGCAGGGCGGTTTGCCCCATATCGCCGCGATGCCGCGCTCACAGTGACATTGGCACGGCGCCACCAGCCGGGCCGACGTCGGTTGGTGCAGTTCCCCTATAATTCTGGGTTTGTCGCTCTGCCGTCGCCACGTGCGACGTCTGCGTCCGCGAGGATCATGTCGGTCTACAACCGCGAGATGCGCAGGGTAGTTCACTTTGTCGGCCATGAAAGCCATCGAAATCGCTGACGTCCGCAAGCGCTACAAGTCGTTGCAAGCGCTCAAGGGCGTGAGCCTGTCTGTCGAGCAGGGCGAGTTTTTTGGCCTGCTGGGCCCCAACGGCGCGGGCAAGACCACGCTGATCTCCATTCTCGCGGGCCTGAATCGTGCCGATTCCGGCAGCGTGCGCGTGCTCGGGCACGACGTCGTTTCCGATTACCGCACGGCGCGACGCAAGCTCGGCGTGGTGCCGCAGGAACTGGTGTTCGATCCGTTCTTTACGGTGCGCGAGACGCTGCGCCTGCAGTCGGGCTATTTCGGCCTGACCAACAATGACGACTGGATCGACGAAGTCATGGCCAATCTGGATCTCACCAGCAAGGCCGACGCCAACATGCGTGCGCTCTCCGGTGGCATGAAGCGCCGCGTGCTGGTGGCGCAGGCGCTGGTACACCGCCCGCCCGTGATCGTGCTGGACGAGCCGACCGCCGGTGTGGACGTCGAACTGCGCCAGACGCTGTGGAAGTTCATCTCGCGCCTGAACCGCGAAGGCCACACCGTCGTGCTGACCACGCACTATCTGGAAGAAGCCGAATCGCTGTGCGATCGCATCGCCATGCTGAAGTTTGGCGAGGTGGTGGCGCTCGATCGCACAGCCAATCTGCTGTCGCAATTTGCGGGGCTGCAGCTGGTGCTGAGCTTTGCGAATGGCGCGCTGCCGGCGTCGCTCGAAGGGTTGCGCCAGCCGGGCAACCACGGTGAGCGCAGCGTGCGCCTGCGTCTGTCGGGCTACGGCGAGGTCGAGCAGATTCTCTCCACCTGCCGCCAGGCCGGCTGCGAGATCGACGACATGGAAATCGCCAAGGCTGACCTAGAAGACGTGTTCGTGCAGATCATGCGCCGCGAAGGTGGCATTCCCGCCGTACCGCAAATACCCGAGACCGCACTGGAGCCTGCAGCATGAGCGCCATTCCCGAGAGCCTGCCGGGCCGCTGGGTCGGTTTCCGCACGCTGCTGTACAAGGAAGTACTGCGCTTCTGGAAGGTGAGCTTCCAGACCGTGGCTGCGCCGGTACTGACCGCGCTGCTGTACCTGCTGATCTTCGGCCACGTGCTGGAAGACCGCGTGAAGGTGTTCGATCAGCTGAGCTACACCGCCTTTCTGGTGCCTGGCCTGGTGATGATGAGCGTGCTGCAGAACGCGTTTGCCAACAGCTCGTCGTCGCTCATCCAGTCGAAGATCACCGGCAATCTGGTGTTCATCATGCTGCCGCCGTTGTCACACTGGGAGATGTTTGGCGCCTACGTGTGTGCCTCTGTCATCCGCGGCCTGGCCGTGGGAACGGGCGTGCTGGTGGTGACGACCCTGTTCGCGCATCTGCACTTCGCGCAGCCGCTGTGGATCATCGTGTTTGCTGTGCTGGGCGCCGCCGTGCTCGGCACGCTGGGGTTGATCGCCGGTATCTGGGCCGAGAAGTTCGACCAGCTCGCGGCGTTCCAGAATTTCTTGATCGTGCCGGCCACCTTCCTGGCGGGCGTGTTCTATTCGATCCATTCACTGCCGCCGTTTTGGCAGGCGGTGTCCCACGCCAACCCGTTCTTCTACATGATCGACGGCTTCCGCTATGGCTTCTTCGGCGTGTCCGATGTGCCGGTGGCGACGAGCCTCGGTGTGATGCTGATCGCGCTGGTCGTGGTGGGGGGGATTGCCCTGCAGATGCTGCGCACGGGCTACAAGCTGCGCCATTGATGCGTCCATAAAACCAACACGACGCACCACCCTAACGTTTTGCAGGAGAGGGAAGGCCATGTTGCCCACACCCGAACAAGTCAAGCAGTACATCGAAACCGGCCTGCCGTGCCAGCACCTCGAAGTCGAGGGCGACGGCCAGCACTTTTTTGCCACCATCGTCAGCGCGCAGTTTGAAGGCAAGCGGCTGATCCAGCGCCACCAGCTCGTCTATGCCGCATTGGGTGATCGCATGCGCGCGGAAATCCACGCGCTGTCCATGAAGACGCTCACCCCGGCGGAGTGGCAGTCCTGATGGCCGAGCTTGATCCCACTGTTGTTACCGCTGATACCGATTCCGCTGCTGTTTCCGATTCCGCGCTCGTTGAGTGCCCCTCCCAAAGTGATCGACGAGACGTCTCGCTCATGGACAAACTGCTGATCGAAGGCAATGGCCCGCTGTCGGGCGAAATCCGCGTGTCTGGCGCCAAGAATGCTGCACTGCCCATCCTGTGCGCCGCGCTGCTGACACCCGAGCCGCTGGTGCTGCACAACGTGCCCAACCTGCAGGACGTGCGCACGATGCTCAAGCTGCTGCGCCAGATGGGCGTGGAGGGCACGCTGAAGGGCCACGAAGTCACGCTCAACGCTGCCGTCATCCACTCGCCGGAAGCGTCGTACGACCTGGTGAAGACCATGCGCGCGTCGATCCTGGTGCTGGGGCCGTTGCTGGCGCGCTTTGGTCATGCACGTGTGTCGCTGCCGGGCGGTTGCGGCATCGGTGCGCGTCCGGTCGATCAGCACATCAAGGGCCTGCAGCTGATGGGCGCCGAGATCGTCATCGAGCACGGCTACATCGAAGCGAAGCTCGCCGATGGCGCCAAGCGCCTGCGCGGCGCGCGCATCGTCACCGACATGGTGACCGTCACGGGCACTGAAAACCTGCTGATGGCTGCTGCGCTGGCCGACGGCGAAACCGTGTTGGAAAACGCCGCACGCGAACCGGAGGTGACCGACCTCGCGAACCTGCTCGTGAAGATGGGCGCGCGCATCGAAGGCATCGGCACCGACCGCCTAGTGATCCAGGGTGTAGAAGCGCTGCACGGCGCCGAACACACCGTGATCGCCGATCGCATCGAAGCCGGCACCTTCCTGTGCGCGGTGGCTGCGGCCGGTGGCGACGTGACGCTGCGCGATGTGCCGCCGGGCATTCTCGACGCGGTGCTCGACAAGCTGCGCGAGGCCGGCGTCACGCTCACCACGGGCGACGACTGGATCCGCGTGCAGATGACGGGTCGCCCGAAGGCCGTCAGCTTCCGCACGTCGGAATACCCGGCCTTTCCGACCGACATGCAGGCGCAGTTCATGATGCTCAACGCCATTGCCGAGGGTTCTGCCACGGTGACGGAAACGATCTTCGAAAACCGCTTCATGCACGTGCAAGAACTCAACCGCCTGGGTGCCAACATCGTCATCGACGGCAAGACGGCGATGGTGACGGGCGTCGAGCAGCTCTCGGGTGCGACTGTCATGGCGACCGACCTGCGCGCTTCGGCCAGCCTGGTGATCGCCGGCCTGATTGCGCAGGGCGAAACGCTGGTCGATCGCATCTATCACCTCGACCGCGGCTATGACCGCATCGAAGACAAGCTCTCCGCCGTGGGCGCAAAAATCCGCCGCATCTCGGCATAAGGCAAAGGTCCGCCATGAACGCATTCCAGTCCGCCTCCAACCAGCTCACGCTGGCGCTCTCCAAGGGCCGCATCTTTGAAGAGACGCTGCCGCTCTTGAAGGCCGCCGGCATCGAGGTGACCGAAGACCCGGAAACCTCGCGCAAGCTGATTCTGCCGACGTCGGACCCGGCGCTGCGCGTGATCATCGTGCGTGCATCCGATGTGCCGACCTACGTGCAGTACGGCGCGGCGGACTTTGGCGTGGCCGGCCGCGACGTGCTGATGGAGCACGGCATGGCGGGCCTGTATGCGCCCATCGACTTGAACATCGCCCGCTGCCGCATGTCGGTGGCGGTGCCCAAGGGCTTCGACTACGCCAACGCGGTGCGCCAGGGTGCGCGCCTGTCGGTGGCGACGAAGTATCTGAATACCGCGCGCGAACACTTCGCCAAGAAGGGCGTGCACGTCGATCTGATCAAGCTGTACGGCTCGATGGAGCTGGGCCCGCTGGTGGGCCTGGCTGACGCCATCGTCGACCTTGTCAGCACCGGCGGCACACTGCGCGCGAACAACCTCGTCGAGGTGGAGGAGATCGTGCAGATCTCGTCCCGACTGGTCGTCAACCAGGCTGCGCTGAAGCTCAAGCGCGAGCGGCTGGCGCCGATCCTCGACGCTTTCGAGCGTGCCTCCGCCAAGGACGCGCTTGTTGGGGAACCCGCATGAGCTTGAGTATCCGTAAGCTGGATTCGGCCGAAGCCGGATTTGCGGCGCAACTGCGCCAGGTGCTCGCTTTCGAGGCGAGCGAAGACGAAGCCATCGATCGTGCCGCCGCGCAGATCCTGGCCGACGTGAAAGCGCGCGGTGACGCTGCCGTGCTGGAAGCCACGCAGCGCTTCGACCGCATCGAAGCTGACAGCGTGGCAGCCCTTGAGCTGTCGCCGACCGTGCTGCAAGCGGCACTGGACGGCCTGGAGCCCAAGCGCCGCGCGGCGCTGGAAGCCGCTGCCGCCCGTGTGCGTGCGTACCACGAGAAGCAGAAGATTGAGTGCGGCACACACAGCTGGGAATACGCGGAAGCCGATGGCACGGTGCTGGGCCAGAAGGTCACGCCGCTCGATCGCGTTGGCATCTATGTGCCGGGCGGCAAGGCGGCGTATCCGTCGTCGGTGCTGATGAATGCGATTCCGGCACGCGTGGCTGGCGTCAAGGAAATCATCATGGTGGTGCCCACGCCGGGTGGCGTGCGCAATGAGCTGGTGCTGGCCGCAGCATGCATCGCCGGGGTGGACCGCGTGTTCACCATTGGCGGCGCGCAGGCTGTGGGTGCGCTGGCTTATGGCACCCACACCGTCCCCCCCGTCGACAAGATCGTCGGCCCGGGCAACGCCTATGTGGCTGCCGCCAAGCGCCGCGTGTTCGGCACGGTGGGCATCGACATGATTGCAGGCCCGTCGGAAATCCTCGTCATTTGCGATGGCACCACCGACCCGGACTGGGTGGCGATGGACCTGTTCTCGCAAGCCGAGCACGACGAACTGGCCCAGTCGATTCTGCTGTGCCCGAACGCCGAGTTCATCGCGCAGGTGGAAGCCAGCATCAACCGCCAGCTTGAAGACATGCCGCGCCGGAACGTGATTGCCGAATCGCTGTCGGGCCGTGGCGCACTGGTCAAGGTGCGCGACATGGAAGAGGCGTGCGAGATCGCCAACGACATCGCCCCCGAGCACCTGGAGATTTCCGCAGAGAACCCGCGTCAGTGGGCCGAGCGCATCCGCCACGCGGGCGCGATCTTCCTTGGCAAGTACACCAGCGAATCGCTGGGCGACTACTGCGCGGGTCCGAACCACGTGCTGCCGACCTCGCGCACGGCGCGCTTCTCGTCGCCGCTGGGCGTGTACGACTTCATCAAGCGTTCGAGCCTGATCGAAGTGAGCGAAGCTGGCGCGCAGATGCTGGGCGAAATTGCGGCTGAACTGGCTTACGGCGAAGGCCTGCAAGCCCACGCCCGCAGCGCCGAGTACCGTCTGACCCCCAAATCCGAATAACGCCTGCCGCACCGTAATGACCGCCGCCGCTCCAGCCCAACCTTCGCTTGATGACCTGCTCGCCCGCATCGTGCGCGACGACGTGCGTGCCATGGGCGCGTACCACGTGCCCGACGCCACCGGCATGGTCAAGCTGGATGCGATGGAGAACCCGTACCCGCTGCCGGCGATGCTGCGCGACGCCTTGGGCAAGCGCCTGGCCGATGTCGCGCTCAACCGCTACCCGGTGCCGACCGCCGACGCGCTCAAGGCGCAGCTCAAACGCGTGATGCACGTGCCGGCCGGCGCCGAAGTGCTGCTCGGCAATGGCTCGGACGAGATCATCAGCCTGATCGCCATTGCCGCGGCCAAGCCGGGGGCGACCGTGCTGGCGCCGGTGCCGGGCTTTGTGATGTACGCGATGTCGGCGCAATTGCTGGGGCTGAAGTTCGTCGGCGTGCCGCTCAAGGCCGACCTGACGCTCGACCGCGAAGCGATGCTGGCCGCCATGGCTGAGCACCAACCCGCCGTCATCTACCTGGCGTATCCGAACAACCCGACCGGCAACCTGTTCGATGCCGCTGACATGGACGCGATCATCCGCGCCGCACGCGGCCCGGTGTGCCAGAGCTTGGTGGTGATCGACGAGGCCTACCAGCCGTTCGCGCAGCACAGTTGGATGCCACGCCTGCGCGACTTCGATCACCTGCTGGTGATGCGCACCGTCTCCAAGCTGGGCCTAGCCGGTATCCGTCTGGGCTACGTGGCCGGCCACCCCAAGTGGATCGCCGAGCTGGACAAGGTGCGCCCGCCGTACAACATCAATGTGCTGACCGAGGCCACCGCCCAGTTTGTGCTCGATCACGTCGATGTATTCGATGCCCAGGCAGCGACGCTACGCGCCGAGCGGACCAAGCTGATCGACGCGCTGGCTGCGCTGCGGGGTGTTGAAGTCTTCCCGAGCGCCGCCAACTTCATCCTATTGCGCGTACCCGATGCAGCGGCGCTGTTCGTTCGTCTGCTCAATCGGCGGGTTCTCATCAAAAACGTCAGTAAAATGCACCCATTGCTGGCCAACTGTCTGCGCGTGACGGTCAGCAATCCCGAAGAAAACGCGCAATTTCTCGATGCCTTTGCCGCATCGCTGCAGGAAGCCCCATGAGCCGCCCCACCAGTCGTCGCGTTGAGGTCACTCGCAACACCTCTGAAACGCAGATCCGCGTCGCCCTTGATTTGGACGGCACGGGCAAGCAGACGCTGAACACCGGCGTTCCGTTCCTTGACCACATGCTCGACCAGATTGCCCGCCACGGCCTGATCGATCTGGACGTCTCGGCCACCGGCGACACCCATATCGACGATCACCACACCGTGGAAGACGTCGGCATCACGCTCGGCCAAGCCGTTGCCAAGGCTGTCGGCGACAAGAAGGGCATCGTGCGCTACGGCCACAGTTATGTGCCGCTGGACGAAGCCCTGTCGCGCGTGGTGATCGACTTCTCCGGCCGTCCGGGCCTGGAGTTCCACGTGCCGTTCACGCGTGCGCGCGTGGGCAACTTTGACGTGGACCTGTCCATCGAATTCTTTCGCGGGTTCGTCAACCATGCGGGCGTGACGCTGCATATCGACAACCTGCGCGGCGTCAACGCGCATCACCAGATCGAAACCGTGTTCAAGGCCTTTGGCCGCGCACTGCGCATGGCGGTTGAGCTGGATCCGCGTGCCGCCGGCACGATTCCGTCGACCAAGGGCGCACTCTGATCCACCGCGTCGGCCTGGCCGCGCCTACCCGACTCCAAAAACGGCCACCGATCCGATGGATCTGACCAAGAGCTTTTTCTCGCTGCTCGCGCTGATCAACCCGATTGGTGCGATCCCGTTCTTCATCAGCCTGACCGAGAGCCAGACGGATGAGGAGAAGCGCCACACCATCCAGGTCGCGTCGATTTCGGTGGCGATCGTGATTGGCCTGTCCGCGTTGCTGGGCGAGCAGATCATCGGCTTTTTCGGATTCTCGGTCGGCTCGCTGCAGGTGGGCGGCGGGATCATCATGATCATGATCGCGCTGAACATGCTGAACGCGCAGACCAGCCGCACCAAGGCCACGCCCGAAGAAGAGGACGAGGCCGGCGCCAAGGCCAGCATTGCCGTTGTGCCGCTGGCGATCCCGCTGCTCACGGGCCCCGGCTCGATCAGCACGGTGATCGTCTATGCGGGCAAGACCAAGCACTGGTGGGAGCTGTTGCTCCTGGCAGGCGTGGGTGTGGCGATTGCCGCCGTAGTATGGATCGTGCTCCGCGCCGCCGAGCCGATCGCCCGGGTCATCGGTCGCACCGGGATCAACGTCGGCACGCGGTTGATGGGTTTGATCCTGGCGGCACTGGCCGTGGAATTCATTGTTGACGGGCTGAAAACCCTGTTGCCCGTCCTTCGGGCTTAATAAGTGAAGTCATGACTAAGATTGCAATCGTCGATTACGGCATGGGCAATCTGCGCTCGGTGGCGCAGGCCCTGATGGCCGTCGCTCCGCAGGCCGATGTGCGCATCAGTGCGCAAGCTGACGAGATCCGTGCGGCAGACCGCGTGGTGCTGCCGGGGCAGGGCGCCATGCCCGACTGCATGGCCGCCTTCGACCAATCCGGCCTGCGCGAAGCCGTGCTGGAGGCCTCCCGTACCAAGCCGATGCTGGGTGTTTGCGTGGGCGAGCAGATGCTGCTGGAGCGCAGCACCGAGGCGCGTGTTGGTCAGCAATACACCCCCGGCCTCGGCCTGATCAAGGGCGAGGTCATCCGTTTTGACCTCGACGGCCAGTTGCAACCGGACGGTTCCCGGTACAAAGTGCCTCAGATGGGCTGGAACCGCGTGCACCAGAGCCGGGCTCACGCCCTCTGGGAAGGCGTGCCCGATCAGAGCTACTTCTATTTCGTGCACAGTTACTACGCGCGGCCCGCCAATCCCGAAGAATCGGTTGGAGAGACCGAATACGGCGTGCGGTTTACCTGCGCCATCGCCCGGGATAATATTTTTGCCACACAGTTTCACCCGGAAAAAAGTGCGCAGGCCGGCCTGCAGATCTACCGGAATTTCGTGCACTGGAACCCGTGAACTCGGCCTCACAGTCGCAACAGAATTCTTTTTTGCCCGTTTAAACCCACCCCCTCAACTTTGTCGTTACGACTATGCTGCTCATCCCGGCCATCGACCTGAAGGACGGTCAGTGTGTGCGCCTCAAGCAAGGCGATATGGATCAAGCCACCGTGTTCTCGGAAGACCCCGCTGCCATGGCGCGGCATTGGGTCGAGCAGGGCGCGCGCCGCTTGCACCTCGTCGACCTGAATGGCGCTTTCGCGGGCAAGCCGCGTAACGAGGCGGCCGTCAAGGCCATCCTCGCTGAGGTGGGCGACGAGATTCCCGTGCAACTCGGCGGCGGCATCCGCGATCTGGGCACCATCGAGCGTTGGCTCGACGACGGCTTGTCGTACGTGATCATCGGCACGGCGGCGGTCAAGGACCCGGGCTTTCTGCGGGACGCATGCACGGCATTCGGCGGCCACATCATCGTCGGGCTTGATGCCAAGGATGGCAAGGTGGCGACCGACGGCTGGAGCAAGCTCTCCGGCCACGAAGTCGTGGACCTCGCTAAGAAGTACGAAGACTACGGCGTCGAAGGCATCATCTACACCGACATCGGCCGCGACGGCATGCTGCAGGGCATCAACATCGATGCCACCGTCAAGTTGGCACAGTCGGTGAAGATTCCGGTCATCGCCAGCGGCGGCTTGTCGAACCTGAAGGACATCGACCACCTGTGCGCGGTCGAAGAGCATGGCGTGGAAGGCGTGATCTGCGGCCGCGCCATCTATTCGGGCGACCTGAACTTCAAGGAAGCGCAAGCCCTCGCGGACAAACTCGGCGCGGCTTAACGCGGCGCTCAACGGGTGCTGCGGCACCCGACTCATCATGCTAGCCAAACGAATCATCCCCTGCCTGGACGTGACCAACGGCCGGGTGGTCAAGGGCGTCAACTTTGTCGAGTTGCGCGACGCGGGCGACCCTGTTGAAATCGCGCGCCGTTACGACGAGCAGGGCGCCGACGAAATCACTTTCCTCGATATCACCGCCACATCGGATGGCCGCGACCTGATGCTCGGCATCATTGAAGCGGTGGCGTCGCAGGTGTTCATTCCGCTGACGGTGGGTGGTGGCGTGCGTGCGCTGGAAGATGTGCGACGGCTGCTCAATGCGGGTGCGGACAAGATCAGCATGAACTCGTCGGCCGTGTCGAACCCTCAGCTTGTGTCGGACGCCAGCGCTCGCCACGGTGCGCAGTGCATCGTCGTCGCGATTGACGCCAAGAAGGTGTCGGCCGAAGGCGAAGCGCCGCGCTGGGAAGTCTTCACGCATGGCGGTCGCAAGGGCACGGGCCTGGACGCTGTGGCCTGGGCGCGCGAAATGGCGCAGCGCGGCGCCGGCGAAATCCTGCTCACCAGCATGGACCGCGACGGCACGAAAGCCGGCTTCGACCTCGAACTCACGCGTGCCGTGTCGGATGCCGTACCGGTGCCGGTGATCGCCTCCGGCGGCGTCGGCAACCTGCAGCACCTGGCGGACGGTATCAAGCTCGGCCACGCCGATGCGGTACTGGCTGCGAGCATCTTCCACTATGGCGAATACACCGTCGGCCAAGCCAAGCAGTTCATGGCCGAGCACGGTATTCCGGTACGGATCTGATCATGAGCAAGAAGTGGCTGAACAAGGTCCACTGGGACGACAACGGTCTCGTGCCGGTTATTGTGCAGGAGCAGGGCAGCAACGATGTGCTGATGTTCGCCTTCATGAACCGCGAGGCGCTGCAGAAGACCGTGGAAACCGGCGAGGCCGTCTTCTGGTCGCGCTCGCGCAAGCGTCTGTGGCACAAGGGTGAAGAATCCGGGCACATCCAGAAGGTGCACGAAATCCGCTTGGACTGCGACGAAGACGTGGTCTTGCTCCGTGTCACACAGATTGGCGGTATCGCCTGCCATACTGGGCGCCACGCATGTTTCTTCCAGAAATTTGAAGGCAACGTGGAAGACGGCAATTGGCACACCGTCGAGCCCGTGCTCAAGAACCCCGACGACATCTACGCTGGCAAGCCCGGCCACAACCATGAGTGACACCCTGCGCCGTCTGGGCGAGGTGCTCGAATCCCGCAAGCTCGCCAATGGCGGTGACCCGGACAAGAGCTACATCGCGCGTCTGTTCAACAAAGGCGACGACGCCATCCTCAAGAAAATCGGAGAAGAGGCCACCGAGACGGTCATGGCCGCCAAGGACGCCCGTGCCGCTGGCATGACGGATGAGGCGCGCAGTAAGGTTGTCTACGAAGTGGCCGACCTGTGGTTCCACACCATGGTGCTGCTGTCGCACTTCGACCTGACACCGGATGACGTCGTTAACGAACTGGCGCGCCGCGAAGGGCTCTCAGGATTGGAAGAAAAGGCGTTGCGTAAGTCGCAGGCACGCGACGCTGCGGGTGACTGATCGGCAACGCATCGTCGCAGGGAGGCCAGCGTGGACAAATACGGAGCGGCAATGGTGTTGACGGATGACGCGGAGCGCTTGGCCGGGCTGCGGCGCCTGACGCATATTTTGTATGCGCTGTACGCCATTTACTGGCTGACATTCGGCTGCACCGCCCTGGTGGCAATCATCATCAACTACGTGAAGCTCGATGATGTGCGTGGCACGCTGTATGAGTCGCACTTCCGCTGGCAGATCCGATCGTTCTGGTGGTCCGTATTATGGGGAGCTATCGGTCTTCTGCTGGCATTCTTCCTGATCGGCTTTGCCATCCTGTGGGTTCTGGGCATTTGGATGCTGTATCGTATTGTGAAAGGCTGGCTGTATTTGAACGACGGCAAGCCGATGTACGCCACCCAGTAACATCAACCAATGGTGCTGCCACCGCTGCGGCGCCGCTTGCTGTATTTCACGTGGGAGTAGGACATGGGTTCCTTTAGCATTTGGCACTGGCTGATCGTGCTGGTGATCGTCATGATGGTGTTCGGCACGAAGAAGCTGCGTAACATCGGTTCGGACCTCGGTGGTGCCGTGAAGGGCTTCAAGGACGGCATGAAGGAAGGCGCCGCGGACGACAAGCCGGCCGCCCCGCAACAGACCGCCGGCCAGCCGCCGCGCGAACTGCACGACTCGACGACGATCGACGTCGAGGCGCGCGACAAGTCCAAGCAAGGCTGAGCACCGCTGCACGCTGACCGATGATCGATCTCGGCATTTCCAAGCTGGCGTTGATTGGCATGGTGGCGCTCGTCGTCATCGGGCCGGAGCGCCTGCCCAAGGTGGCGCGCACGGCTGGCGCCTTGCTCGGCCGTGCGCAGCGCTACATCGCGGATGTGAAGGCCGAGGTGAGCCGCGAGATTGAACTCGAAGAGCTGCGCAAGATGCGCACCGACTTCGAGCAGGCCGCGCGCAATGTCGAGCAGACCATCCACCAAGAGGTCAGCAAGCACACGTCGGAAATCAACGAACGCCTGAACGAGGCACTCGGCGATCCGTCGCAGCAGACGACCACCTCCGCGCCCGACTGGCGCCCGGCACCGGGCAAGTCGCGCAACGGCCGCAACAGCTGGCGCAACAAGCAGCTCTCGATGCCCAAGTGGTACCGCCAAAAGCAGGGCGTGCGCATGTGGGCGCAATCGGGGGCGGCACGCGTCAAGCGCCATCGTCCGCCCATCGTTGCTGCGCAGTCGCGTGGGCGTTCCTTCTTCGAATGATTCTCCGAGCACCCACCGCCGGGTGCTCTGACCGCATCCCCTTCCAGCCGACATGAGTGCCGCTCCGCTCGATCCGCAATCGCCCGAGGACGGCGCGCAGGAAACCTTCATCTCGCACCTAGTCGAGTTGCGCGAGCGCATCGTCAAGGCCGGTGCGGGCGTGCTGCTAATCTTCCTGGGCCTGGTCTACTGGGCGCCGGACATCTTCAACCTGTTCTCGCGGCCGCTGATTCAGGCGCTGCCCAAGAACGGCCACATGATCGTGACGGATGTCACTGGCTCGTTCTTCGTGCCGATGAAGGTGACGCTGCTGGCGGCCTTCCTGATCGCGCTGCCGTGGGTGCTGTATCAGATCTGGCGCTTTGTGGCGCCGGGACTCTACGCGCATGAAAAGCGCATGATCATGCCGCTGGTGGTGAGCACCTACGTGCTGTTCCTGTGCGGTGTGGCGTTTGCGTATTTCCTCGTCTTCCCCACGGTGTTCAAGGTGATGGCGCACTACAACGCGCCATTGGGTGCCGAGATGTCGACCGACATCGACAAGTACTTGAGCTTTGCCATGACGACGTTCCTGGCCTTCGGTATCACTTTCGAGGTGCCGGTGGTGGTGATGGTGCTGGTGCGCTTTGGCATTGTCAGTCTGGATAAGCTGCGTCAGGCACGTCCGTATGTGGTGGTGGGCGCGTTCATCATTGCGGCCGTGGTGACGCCGCCGGACGTGATGTCGCAGTTGCTGCTGGCGGTGCCGCTGTGGCTGCTGTATGAGCTGGGGTTGATTTTGGCGGCGATCTTCCTGCGCAAGACGGTCGCGCCGGAGGAGACCCCGGAGCATCTACCTGTGGTGAAGGACTAACGGGCTGATTCAACGATCGCCCAATAAGAAAGGCAGCCTCGGCTGCCTTTCTCGTTTTCGCGCGAGGCTTACGCCGCGTACAACCAGAACTGCTCGCGAGGGAAGGTCAGCGCGTACTGACCGTCGGTCGGGGCACTGCTGGCGTAGGCGCGCAGGCCCGTGCCGGTGGCCCCGCTGGCACGGAACAGGCATTCCCAGCGATCCCCCAAATACATGCGGGTGGCCAGTGGCAGGTGGATCGTGTTGTCGGCGTTGTCCTGGCCGACGCGCACCTGCTCCAGGCGGATCACGCCATGCGCCGATGCGCCTGGCTTCAGGTCCCCACGCGCCACGCCCCACAGCGACCAGCCGCCAGCCTCGTCCACTAGGCGGGCCATGCCGTCGCGCACCTCGGCAATCTTGCCGTTGACGCGGTTGTTGCTGCCCATGAATTCGGCGGTGAAGAGCGTTTGCGGCGCACCGTACATCTCTTCGGGCGTACCTTGCTGCTCGATCACACCGTTGTTCAGCAGCAGGATGCGGTCGGACATGGCCATCGCTTCGCTCTGGTCGTGGGTGACCATCAGCGCGGACAGACCCAGGCGCACGATCAGCTCGCGCAGGAAGGCGCGGGCCTCTTCACGCAGCTTGGCGTCCAGGTTGGAGAGCGGTTCGTCGAGCAGGATCACGGGCGGGTTGTACACCAGCGCACGGGCGATTGCCACGCGCTGCTGCTGGCCGCCGGAAAGCTGGCTCGGGAAGCGCTCGCCCAGATGGCCGAGGCCCAGTTGTTGCAGCACGGCTTGCACGCGTTCCTTGATCTGCGCGGCGGGCGTCTTGCGCAGCTTGAGCGGGTAGGCGACGTTCTCGGCCACCGTCTTGTGCGGCCACAGGGCGTACGACTGGAACACCAAGCCCAGGTTGCGCCCTTCGGCGGGCACGTCGAGCTTCTTGGCGCCGTCGAACATGACGCGATCGCCGATCTGGACGGTGCCCTGGCTGGCTTGTTCCAGGCCGGCCACGGCGCGCAGCAGCGTGGTCTTGCCCGAACCGGACGGACCCAGCAGCGAGACGACCTCGCCCTTCTGCAACTGCATCGAGACACCCTTGAGGACCGGGTTGTTGCCGTATTGCAGGTGCAGGTCGTTGACAGTGAGTTCAATCATGGAGCTTTACTCCGAAACGCAGTGCAATGCCGAGGCCGACGGCCACCAGCACGATATTGACGAAGGACAGCGCGGCGACGATATCAATGGCGCCGCCCGCCCACAGGGAAACCAGCATCGAGCCGATGGTCTCGGTGCCCGGCGAGAGCAGGTACACACCGGTCGAGTACTCGCGCTCGAAAATCAGGAAGATCAGCAGCCAGGCGCCGAGCAGGCCGTAGCGCGTGAGCGGCACGGTCACGTCGCGCGTGGTGCGGGCGCGGCTGGCGCCGACCGAACGTGCGGCTTCTTCCAGTTCGGGGCCGACCTGCAGCAGTGCAGCCGAGATCAACCGCAGCCCGTAGGCCAGCCAAACGACGGTATAGGCGATCCACACGCTGAAGATCGTGCTGCGCAGGTCGCGCAGTTTTGGCACGACGTTCTCGATGATCCAGTTGGCGAAGGGCAGGCCGCTGTCGGTCAGACCGGTCTCGATCCAGTTCGGCACGAACAGGAACACCCACAGGAAGGCCAGACCCGCCAGCAGGCCCGGAATGGCGCGGGGCACCAGCACGCTGTAGTCGAGGAAACGCGTCCAGCCGTCGGGCTTGCGGTGCATGGCCAGGCCGATGCACGTGTAGCAAGCCACCGCGATGGCGCCGCCAATCACACCGATCAGCACCGTGTTGACCATCGCACGCAGGAACTGCGGCTGTTCGAAGATCTGGTGGAAGGCCGTGGTCGAGAATGCCTCCACCAGCGACACACCTTCCCCCCAGTTCGACACGAAGGCGCGCAGCGCGATGCCCGACAGCGGCACCACCACGGTGACAAAGAACCACAGCACCACCACCGCCCACGCCGGCCAGCGCCACGAGCCCAGCGGCAGCGGGCGGCTGCGCGTGACCTTGCCCTTGACGGTGACAAAGCGGTTGGCCGACTTCAGCATGTAGCGCTGCAGCAGCACCAGCGGGAAGGTCACCATCACCAGACAGACCGCCACGGCCGCCATCAGGTGATAGGCCGGCGTGCCGAGCTTGTTGGTCAGCTTGTACAGGTAGGTTGCCAGCACGAGGTGGCCTTCCGGATCACCCAGCACCAGCACCAGGCCGAATACCTCGAAGCCCAGGAACGTGACCAGCACGGCTGCATAGAGCAGGGCGGGGCGCACCATCGGCAGGCTCACGTTCAGCGCCACCGACAGCGGCGATGCGCCGGCAATGCGAGCAGCTTCTTCCACGTCCGAACCCAGGCTGCGCAGCGCCGACGACACATACAAATACACGTGCGGCACGTGCGTCAGGCCTGCGATGATGATGATGCTGGTGAACGAATACACGTTCCACGGCGCACCGCCAAACAGGTCCTTGAACCACACGGTATAGAAGCCCACCGGCCCCGCCGACACCACGTAGCCGAAGGCCAGCACCATCGGCGAGACGAAGACCGGGATCATCAACAGCGGTTCGAGAAGGCGGCGGCCGGGCAGGTCCGAACGCACCATCAGGAATGCCAGGATGCCGCCCAGCGGCACCGAGATGGCGGCCAGGCCGAATGCCAGCGCAGCCGACTTCTCAAAGGCGTGCCAGAAATCCGAATCCGTAAAGATGAAGCGATACGCGTCGAGTCCGGCCAGCGCGTCGGGCATGAAGAACGGCGCGGACAAAAAGCTCTGGTAGAAGATCAGCGCCAGCGGCGTGAAAATCGCCAGCGCGGTAAGCAGGATGACCACGCCGCGCGGCAAAGCCTGTCCCACACGCGTCCAGGGCGAGCGCTTGAGGGAAGCTTGCGAAGCGGCGGCACGGTCTTGCGCTAGGGAACGCATGGTGCCTCCAGGAGGGGCCGGCGCCTGATACGGACGGCGCCGGCAATTTGGTCAGATGAAGTGAGTCGTGATCAGCAAGTCAGCAGATCAACGGCCGGCGGCGGTGCGCCATTGCTTAATGAAGTCCAGGCGCTTCTTCGGCTCCAGGAAGGTCAGGATCGACTCATCCACCGGAATCGGCTTGATGGTGTTGCCGAGAATCTTCTTCAGGCCAGCGGCGGTGGCTTCACCCGTCACGTCTTCACGCAGCGAGTGCAAGTCCGACTTGTTGGCGAGGATGTCCTGGCCACGCTTGGACAGGATGTAGTCCAGCCACAACTTGGCCGCGTTCGGGTTCTTCGCCTTCTTGGCGATCATCGCCACGCGCGAGACCACCAGTGTGTAGTCCTTCGGATACACGATGCCGATCGACGGGTCCTTCTTGGCACGCGCCAGCGCATACGAGCCGAGGATGTTGTAGGCGATCAGGTTTTCGCCCGAGGCCACGCGCTCCATCATCGTGCCGGTGGACGACTGCAGCACGAGGTTCGGGCCCACGGCCTTGATGAAGTCGAAGTACTGCGGCGAATCCTGGTTGTCCTGCGCTGCCATCATGAAGCCCACGGCCGACTTCTCGATGTCGTACGTCGTGACCTTGTTCTTGAAGCGATCGCCCTGGCTGCCGACCAGCTTGGCGAGGTCGGCGTGGGTTTGCGGGACTTCCGCGTCCTTGATCAGGCGCTTGTTGTACAGGAACACGGCCGGCTCGTACGTCGTGCCATAGGCCAGGCCCTTGTAGACGGCCCACTTCGGCAGGTTCGGCACTTCGGGCGAGTCGTACTTCAGGGCGTACGTCTGCGCGAGCTTGAGCTGCGAGTCCATCGACGAGTTCCACATCATGTCAGCCGAGGCGCCGCCGGCGGCCTGCTCGCTGATGAAGCGGTTGTACAGCTCGCTGCTGTTCATGTCGTTGTACTCGACCTTCACGCCGGGGTAGAGCGACTCGAAATCCTTGATGAGCGGGTCGGCGGCTTTGGTATCGGTCGTCGCGTAGACCACCACCTTGCCTTCCTTCTTGGCGGCGGCGATGGTATCGGCGTAGTTGGCCGGGTAGCCGGCCGGAACTTGGGCGAAGGCGGCGTTGCTGAGGGTCAGCGCGGCGGCAGCAATGGAAGCGAGTGCGGTCTGCGCAATGGGCGCAGGCAGAAAGTGGCCACGAAGCATGGGTTTGTCTCCTGTTTGCTTGTGATGGTGTGGGGCCGACTGCTTATTGTGCGCAGTTCAGACGGAGGGCCCCAGGTGCGGCGCAGTATAGAAGTCGCGCGCTTTCGTCACGCTTTCATTGTGGCTGCTGCGTTGCAGCATGTTCAGCAGGTGCCGCGGCGGCCAGCGGCACGCGAATTCGTGCCGAAAGGCCAACGCTGCCGTGCTCGTTCGGTTCGCCATCCGCCAACTCGATCTGCCCGCCGCTGCGCGCAGCGTAAGCGCGTGCGATGGCCAACCCGAGGCCCGAACCTTCGGCGGCATAGCGGGCATCTTTGGGTTTACCCGTGCGACCTCCGCCCTCGTGCGTACGCCGGAAGCGCTGGAATGCGTGGGCGCGCTCATCTGCACTCATGCCGGGGCCGGTGTCGTCCACGCAGAGGAGGGCAGCATCGCCATCGGCCGTGGCGCGCACGGTGATGCGCCCGCCTGCCGGTGTGTAGCGGATCGCGTTATGCACGAGATTGGAGAGCGCCTCGCGCAGGAATGCCGGATAGCCCGTGACGGTGAGGCGCGCATCGTTGCCGCCGTCGTCCCAACCAAGGTCTTGCTGCTTCTCCCGCGCCAGGGGCAACGCGTCCAGCACCACATCGCGCGCCAGCTCGCCGACATCGAAGGTTTCGGGCGGCGTGTCCTGCCCCGCGTGGCGCGCACGGGCGAGCGCCAGCAATTGCGTGGTCAGCCGGTTGGTTGACTGCAGCCGCGCGATGATGGCGGAAAGGCTTTCGCGCACGCGCATCGGATCCGTCTCGCGCAGTGCGTATTCCGCCTGTGTGAGTAGCACCGCCAGCGGCGTGCGCAGTTGGTGCGAGGCATCGGCGAGGAACTGGCTTTGCGCCTCGGCAAGTTCCTCATAGCGATGGATGTGGTGGTTGATGGCCTCCACCAGCGGGCGGACTTCCGTAGGCACGTCGGTGGCATCGAGCGGGCGGAGGTCATCCGAGGCGCGCACGCCAATGCTGCGCGCCAGGCGATTGAGCGGCCGCAGCGCGACGGTCACGCCCAGCCACAGCAGCGCTGCACTCACTGCCACCAAGGCCGCATCGCGCAACAGCGTGCCGCGCCAGACCGCCTGCTGCAGCGCCCGCCGCGTTTCGATGGTCTCAGCCACTTGAATGACGATGCGCGCCGGTAGCCCCGGCTGGTACAGCGGCTTGGCCACGGCGGCAATGCGTACCGGCTCGCCGTGATACGTCGCGTCGTAGAAGAACTCGGTATCGTTCTCCAGGTGCGTAGCTGGCAGCGGCAGGTCGTCATAGCCAGTGAGCGCGGCTTCTGCGGGCTTACCCGGCACAGGTTCGAAAGCCACACGGTAATAGACGCTGCTCTGTGCCGTCGATTCGAACATGGAGAGCGCCACGTACGGCACGTTGACCTGTACCTGTCCGCGTTCGATCGTCACGCCGTTCTCGATAGCGCGTACCGAGCCGAGCAGGGCGCGGTCGTACGCGCGGTCAGTCGCACCGCGCAGCGCCTGGAATGCCGAAACGATATCGATGGCCAGCACGCCGACCAGCCCAGGCAGCAGTAGCCACAGCAGCGTCAGTTTCAGGCTGCGCGGTAGCCGAGCGAAGCGTCGCATCATGCGGGGGTGCTGTCGGCGGTGGCGCCGGCATCGCCCGCATCACTGGCGCCGGCTTCGAGCATGTAGCCCAGTCCGCGCACGGTGATGATCTGCACACCGGTGCCCGCCAGCTTCTTGCGCAGCCGGTGCACGACCACCTCGACCGCGTCGGGGCTCGAATCACTATCCAGATTGAAGACCTTGTCGAATAAGTGCACCTTGGCGATCGGCTGACCGGTCTTGTGCAGCAGCGCCGACAGCGCAGCGTGTTCGCGCGGCGTGAGCGACAGCGGCTCGCCTGACAGCAGAAATGCCTTGCGCCCGGTGTCGAACTCCAGCGGCCCGCAACGCAAGCGCGGGAAGGCCCGGCCGCGGCTGCGGCGGATCAGCGCCATCAGCCGCGCCTCCAACTCCGACAGCGCGAACGGCTTGGTGAGGAAGTCGTCCGCGCCGGCATTCAAGCCGCGCACACGCTCATCCAGCGCGCCCTGCGCGGTGAGGATCAGCACCGGCGTGCGATCGTCGCGCGCCCGCATGTCGGCCAACACCGCAAAGCCATCTTTGCGCGGCAGGCGCAGGTCCAGCACCACCGCATCAAATTCTCCGGAGCCGAGAAACGCTTCGGCCAACACACCGTCGGCCGCGCGCTCCACCACAAAGCCGCTTTGCGCCAGCGCGCGCGCGAGCCATGCCGCCAATTCTTCCTCGTCCTCCACCAGCAAAATCCGCATCGGGTGTCTCTCAATATCGTTCGATTCGCTTTTTCATGATAATGCGTGGCGCCCGCATCCCGATCACCCTTCCTATTCGATGCGGCCTGAGCTCCATGTCGTCCATTTCGAATTCCCGTCGCCGCTGGCTTGGTCAGACTGCCGCGTTGCTGGCCGCAAGCGGCGCCATATCGTTTGGCGCGCGGCAGGCGAGCGCACAGTGGTTGGGCCGTCCGGCGCCCGAATTGCCTTCGTACTATCCACATGACTACGGCGCCATGGTCGACGCCGCCCGCAAGGAAGGCCGCGTTACGGTCTACTCGACGACGGATTTTTCCGCCGCGCACCCGCTCATCCGCGCGTTCGAGACCCGCTACCCCGGCATCACCGTCGACTACCGCGAGCAGAACAGCGACGACATCTATCGCCGCTTCCTCGCTGAACTTGCCGCCAAATCACCGGGTGCCGATGTGGTCTGGAGTTCGGCGATGCCCGAGCAATTCAAGCTCGTGAACGACGGGCACGCGCTGCCATATGCCTCCCCGGAGCGCCCCTATCTGCCATCATGGGCGATCTGGAAGAACGAGGCGTACGGCACGAGCTACGAGCCCATCGTCTTCGTGTACAACGCGCGCCAATTGCCGGCGGAGTTGATTCCATCCACCCACGCCGACTTCGCCCGCATCCTCAATAGCCATCGCGACTTTCTGCGCGGCCGCGTGGCGTCGTACGACATCGAGCACTCCGGCTCCGCCTTCCTTTTCGCCGCCGAAGACGCGCGCACCACGCCCGTGTTCTGGGAGATTGCCAAGGCATTGGGTGGCGTCAACGTCAACCTCTACATCACCACGGCCGCCATGCTCGAGCGCGTCGCCTCCGGCGAAAGCCTGCTCGCCTACGACGTGATCGGCTCCTACGCGGCACGCTACGCCGATCGCAACCCGGCGCTCGCCGTCAAAATGCCGACCGACTACACCTTGGTCGCCACGCGCGTTGCCTTTATCGCGCGCAGAGCCGCCAGGCCGAACGCGGCGCGTCTGTGGCTCGACTTCATGCTCTCCCGCGACGGTCAAAGCGTGATGGCGGACCGGGCATTTCTATTCTCTCTGCGCCAAGACGTCGAAACCGGCCTGACCGCCAAGCGCCTGCTCGCCGAACTCGGCAATACGCACCGCCCGATTCCAGTTGGACCGGGTTTACTCGCCCATCAAGATCAGCTTCGCCGTGCCGATTTCCTAAAGCGATGGCACACGTCGCTCGGTCGCCAATAAAGAGAATTAATAATCACTTTTAACCGGCGGCGTGGTGGGGAGGCGACAATTTGGGACTGTCACGAAACGCCAAATTTGTTGCGCGCGAGCGCCCTGCAATCGCCCGCCAACCCCCGCGCCATCGCGCAAAAAGCCAGTCGGGACCCCCGCTCGAGGGGCCGTTTCGCGTGTTGCCCATGAGCAACAACTTGGCCGCAAATCGCGTCCCAGAGCCAAAAAGGGTTTCCAGAATCCGTCAACGCTGGCACATAATGCGGTCAGACGTGAGGTATCTGCGTCGTCCATAAGGACAGTCAAGATTTCCCAATCAGTTGACAAGGAAAGTGTCGATATGAAGATGAAACTGTTTGCAGCTGCTGTTGCAGCTCTGGCCGCCAGCGGCGCCTATGCACAATCCTCCGTGACCCTGTACGGCGTGGTCGACGCTGGTCTGACGTACGCAAACAAGGTGCCGAACACCACCGGTGGTGGTAGCTCGCGTTTTGGCCTGGATTCGGGCGGCCTGTCGGGCTCGCGTTGGGGCCTGCGTGGCGTTGAAGACCTGGGCGGTGGCCTGAAGGGTATCTTCAACCTGGAAAGCGGCTTCAGCATTGATACCGGTGCGTCGGCTCAAGGTGGTCGTCTGTTCGGTCGTAACGCTTACGTCGGTCTGCAAGGCCAGTGGGGTCAACTGACCCTGGGTCGCCAGCAAAACCTGCTGTACGACTTCTCGCTGATCTATGACCCGATGGCAATCGCCACGCGTTACTCGCTGGCTTCGCAAGACCAGTACTTCTCGGGTCGCGCTGACAATGCCGTTAAGTACGTTGGCACGTTCGGTGGCCTGGGCGTTTCGGCTCTGTACTCGTTCAACCGCGATGGCAACGAGCAAGCTGGCCTGAACAAGCTGGGTCGTGAGTGGAGCCTGGGTGCCAACTACGCTGGTGGCCCGTTCGGCGTGGGCGTTGTGTACGACCAATCGAACAACACGACGGCTGCTCTGGTTGACAACAAGGAACAACGCGCTACGGTTGCTCTGACGTACGCTTTCGGCCCGGCCAAGCTGTACGGTGGCTACCGTTGGTACAAGGCTAACTACGCACAAGCTGGTCAATCCGGCAACCTGCGTTCGAACCTGTACTGGGCAGGCGTTGGCTACCAAGCTACCCCGGCTCTGTCGCTCACCGGCACGGCTTACTACCAACAGTTCAAGAACAGCGCAACGGGCAACCCGTGGCTGTTCGTGGTCGGCACCGACTACGCTCTGTCGAAGCGCACCGACGCCTACTTCAACGTGGCCTATGCTAAGAACAGCGGCGGCTCGGGTCTGGGCGTGATGGGCCTGAACGACGCTAGCTACGCTGGCACGACGCTGACGAACGGCAACCAAGTGTTCTCGAACAGCGCCAACAGCAACAACCAGATCGGCGCTACCGTCGGTCTGCGTCACAAGTTCTAATTTGACGCGCTCGTAAGAGCGCATCGAATTAAACGGTTAAACGCCGATCCCGAAAGGGGTCGGCGTTTTTCTTTGCGCGTGTTATTCGAGATGTTTCTGCGGGGGGCGATCTGTGCTGCTGCTGCGTGCTGCTAAGAGTCCAGCCATCGCATGGCCGCAGCGGCAATGCGGAGGTAGGGATGATGTCGCTCGAGCGCCGCTTGCGGCTTCCGAGGTGTGCCGAGCGGAGTTAGATACGTTTGCCAGAGGGCGGAGGTTGCCCTGCGCTCAGAGTGCGCTGTGGCTGGCGTCCATTTGGCGGCGTTCCATGGCGGCTCCGACGGTCGCATTGTCCCCGAAGGCGCCGGCGTGGTTGCGTGTGCGCACCAATAAAAAACGGCGGCTCATCTGGCCGCCGTCTGTGTGTTCCGAATCGTGCGCTTACTGTTCTTCCTCGTCCGGAGAGGGCATCGGTACGTTGCGTCGCGTCGGCGGTGGGCGCTTGCCGACAAGGATCGTCAGTTCGACAGACTTGCCTTTGCGCGACACCGCTACCTTCGCTTCTGCACCCGGCTTGAGCTGCGCGATGCTATTGAGCAGCGCCGTCGTGTCGAGAATCGATTCGCCGTTGACGCTCGTCAGGATGTCGCCCGGGCGCAGGCCTGCGCGATCCGCTGGGCCGCCCTGGACCACTGCGGCAATCAGCGCGCCATCCTTGCGAGACAGGCCGAACGACTCCGCAATCTCCGGCGTTACGTCTTGCGGTTCGACGCCGATCCAGCCGCGCACCACGCTGCCGGTCGAGATGATGGACTCCATTACCTGCTTGGCCAGCGACACCGGAATCGCAAAGCCGATGCCAAGCGAGCCGCCAGAGCGCGAATAGATGGCCGTATTGATGCCCAGCAGGTTGCCGTCGGCGTCGACCAGCGCACCGCCCGAATTGCCGGGGTTGATGGCTGCATCTGTCTGGATGAAGTTCTCGAAGGTGTTGATGCCCAAGTGGCTGCGGCCCAGCGCGGAGACGATACCCATCGTCACGGTTTGGCCCACGCCGAACGGGTTGCCGATGGCGAGTACGACGTCACCGACGCGCACATTCTCAAGCCGGCCCAGTGTGATGGCCGGCAGGTTCGGCAGGTTGATCTTGAGGACGGCCAGGTCGGTTTCAGGGTCGGAGCCGACCACCTTGGCGTTGGCCTTGCGGCCGTCGGTCAGGGCGACTTCGATTTCGTCCGCGCCGTCGACCACATGGTGGTTCGTTAGAATGTAGCCTTCCGAGCTGACGATCACGCCGGAGCCGAGGCTGGCCGTGGGTTCCTGGCGCTGTTCAGGCGCACGATCGCCGAAAAAGAAGCGGAACCACGGATCTGCGCTGGCTTGTGGGTTGCTGCCGCGTTTCGGCGCATTCTTGCTGCTGAAGATGTTGACCACCGCTGGCATCGCCACCTTGGCGGCTTCCGCGTAGGAGTTGCTGGAAGTGCCGCCATGGCCGATCGGCGCGACCTCCTTGAGCGCGACGATGGGCGAGCCGGACTGCACTGCCAGCTTGCCGCGTTGCAGCCACTCGGGCTTGAGGGTGGCGATCACAAACCAGACGGCCAGCACGACCGTGACGGCTTGCGCGAAAAACAGCCAAAAGCGGCGCAACATAGGGCGAAATTGAGTCGAAATGGATCGAAAAGAACTTGAATTGTACTTGAACGACCTGTTGCAGGCGGCCCGTTTTCGGGACTACTGCCCCAACGGTCTGCAGGTGCAGGGGCGTGCAACCGTCGCCCATATCGTGACCGGTGTCACCGCCAGTCTCGCGTTGATCGAGGCGGCCATCGACGTGCATGCCGACGCCATTCTTGTGCATCACGGCTACTTCTGGAAGGGCGAGGACGGCCGCGTTGTGGGCCAGAAGCATGCGCGCCTGAAGCAGCTCCTCGCGCACGATGTGAATCTCTTTGCGTATCACTTGCCGCTGGACGCCCACCCGGAGCTGGGCAACAACGCGCAGCTGGGCGCCTTGCTGGGCATCGAGCCGCTGGGCCGGTTTGGTGATGACGATCTGGGCTGGATTGGCGTGCTGCCCGAGGCCACCACGTTGGGCGCATTTGCAGAAACCGTGACGGCTCGGCTGGATCGGGTGCCGCTGGTGATCGGGGAGTCGGATCGCCCGGTGCGCACGGTGGGCTGGTGCACGGGCGGCGCGCAAGGCTGGTTTGATGCGGCGGTGGCCGCTGGCGTGGACGTTTACCTGAGCGGTGAGGCCTCTGAGCAGACCACGCATCTGGCGCGCGAATCAGGCGTCGCCTACATCGGGGCCGGTCACCATGCCACCGAGCGTGGTGGCGTCCGGGCGCTCGGCAACCATCTCGCTGAGCGCTTTGGAGTGCGTCACACCTTCATCGACATTCCGAATCCGGTGTGAGTTGACGCCGGCTTACTGCTTGGTCTTCAGGCTGTCGCGGATCTCACGCAGCAGCACAATGTCTTCCGGCGTTGCAGGGGCGGCTTCGGGCGCCTTGTTGGACTCGGTCACGCGCGTGATGGCACGCACCATCAGAAACACGATAAACGCCAGGATTAGGAAATTGACCGCCACGGTAATGAAGTTGCCGTAGGCGAAGACCGGCACGCCCGCCTTCTTCAGGTCTGCCAGCGTGTTCGGCACCCCCGGCGGCGCGTCGGCCAGCGCGACAAACAGATTCGAGAAATCGAGCTTGCCGATCACGCGCCCGATCAGCGGCATGATCAAATCGTTGACCAGCGAATCGACGATCTTGCCGAATGCCGCGCCGATGATCACACCCACCGCCAGGTCGATCACGTTGCCGCGCATCGCAAACTTCTTGAAGTCTTCTATCAGTGCCATCGGTTTTCTCCGGATTGTTTGATTCGAGACAAACGATCAAGCTAGCGATCGGTTGACCTGAATTGTTGAAAGCGGACTTGCAAGAGAGATGCCGAAGCCTTGTCAGGACTGGGCTGGCGGGTGATCGGCGTGTCTACTATATCTGCAAGAAGCGCCGCCGGCGACCGCTATCGTCGGCTAGGTACGCTCGGGTATAATTTTTGGTTGACGCGAATCTATCTTGGTTTCTTGATTTCTCACCCTGGGGTCTTGAATGAGTGACCAGCAAAACGTGGACAAGGGTCGCCGCAATCTGTTGATTGCGACGTCCGTGGCTGGTGGTGTGGGAGGGGTTGCAGTTGCGGCCCCTTTCGTTTGCACATTCGCACCATCTGAAAAGGCCCGTGCAGCGGGCGCGCCCGTAGAGGCGGACGTGAGCGACCTGGCCCCCGGCCAGATGAAGGTGGTGGAATGGCGCGGCAAGCCGGTCTGGCTGCTCAAGCGTACGCCCGAGATGCTGGAATCGCTCAAGAAGACCGACCCCGAAGTCGCCGACCCCAAGTCCGACGTGCCCTTCACCATGAAGACGCCGGACTACTGCAAGAACGAAACCCGCTCCCGCGCCGAACACAAAGACCTGCTGGTCGTGGTCGGTATCTGCTCCCACCTCGGTTGCTCCCCATCTGGCCCGTTTCCCGCAGGCGCCAACGTGCAGCTGGCCGGCGACCCCGGCTTCGTCTGCCCGTGCCACGGCTCCACGTTTGACCTGGCCGGCCGCGTATTCAAGAACAAGCCCGCGCCGCAGAACCTGGACGTTCCGCCGTACATGTTCCTGTCGGACACAAAGCTGCTGATCGGTAAAGACGAGAAAGGAGAGGCTTGATCATGGCCGAGAAGAAGGTGGAGACAACCGGGCTGCTGGGCTGGATCGACGCGCGCTTCCCGGCATCGGAGCTGTGGAAGGCGCATCTGTCGGAGTACTACGCGCCGAAGAATTTCAACTTCTGGTATTTCTTTGGCTCACTGGCGCTGCTGGTGCTGGTGATCCAGATCGTCACGGGCATCTTCCTGGTGATGAACTACAAGCCGGACGGCACGCTCAACGCCGCCGGTATTCCCGTCGCCTATGCGAGCGTGGAGTTCATCATGCGCGAGGTGCCGTGGGGCTGGCTGGTGCGCTATATGCACTCGACCGGCGCGTCGGCGTTCTTCATCGTCGTGTATCTGCACATGTTCCGGGGCATGCTGTACGGCTCGTACCGCAAGCCGCGCGAGCTGGTCTGGATCTTCGGCTGCCTGATCTTCCTGTGCCTGATGGCCGAAGCCTTCATGGGCTATCTGCTGCCGTGGGGCCAGATGTCGTATTGGGGCGCGCAGGTGATCGTGAACCTGTTCTCCGCCATTCCGCTGATCGGCCCGGACCTGTCGCTGTGGATCCGCGGTGACTACGTGGTGTCGGACGCGACGCTGAACCGCTTCTTCTCGTTCCACGTGATTGCCGTGCCGCTGGTGCTGCTGGGCCTGGTGGTGGCGCACATCATCGCGCTGCACGAAGTGGGCTCGAACAACCCGGACGGCGTCGAGATCAAGGCCAAGAAGGATGCGCGCGGCATTCCGCTCGATGGGATTCCGTTTCACCCGTACTACTCGGTGCACGACATCGTGGGCGTGGCGGTGTTCCTGTTCATTTTCAGCGCGATCGTGTTCTTCGCGCCGGAAATGGGCGGCTACTTCCTGGAAGCCAACAACTTCATCCCGGCGGATTCGCTCAAGACGCCGCCGCACATCGCGCCGGTGTGGTACTTCACGCCGTTCTACTCGATGCTGCGTGCCACCACGTCGGACTTCCTGCCGTGGCTGTGGGGCTTCATCGCGATCATGCTGGGCCTGCTGTTCGTGCGCTCGAAGAGCATGACGGTGAAGGGCGTTGCGGTGGCCGTGGCCGTGATCCTGGCGCTGGGCTTTGCCTTCATCGACGCCAAGTTTTGGGGTGTGGTGGTGATGGGCGGCTCGGTGGTGATCTTCTTCTTCCTGCCGTGGCTGGATCAATCGCCGGTCAAGTCGATCCGCTATCGCCCGGGCTTCCACAAGGTGCTGCTGATTCTCTTCGTGATCGCCTTTGCCGTGCTGGGCTACCTGGGTATCCAGCCGCCGAGCCCGATCGGTTCGATCATTTCGCAAGTCGGCACCATTCTGTACTTCGCGTTCTTCCTCGCGATGCCGATCTGGAGCCAGATCGGGACGTTCAAGCCGGTGCCTGAGCGCGTCACGTTCACGCCGCACTGATTAGAGCCCGCGCACAAGGACCCATGAAGGACACAAGAATGAAAAAGCTGCTTGCGATTTTCGCCTTGGCCGGTCTCGTGTTTGCCGCGCCCGTGATGGCCAATGAAGGCGGCGTGCCGCTTGATTCGGCGCCCAACCAATCCAGCGACACGTCCGCGTTGCAGCGTGGCGCCAAGCTGTTCGTCAATTACTGTCTGAACTGCCATGGCGCCAGCGCCATGCGCTACAACCGCCTGCGTGACATCGGCCTGTCCGAAGAGCAGATCAAGCAGAACCTGCTCTTCACGTCGGACAAGGTCGGCGACACGATGCACATCGCCATGGACCGCGAAGACGCCAAGAAGTGGTTTGGCGCCGTCCCGCCGGACCTGTCGGTGATCGCCCGTGCGCGCGGCAGCGATTGGCTCTACACCTACCTGCGTACGTTCTACCGCGACGACACGCGTCCGACAGGCTGGAACAACCTGGTGTTTGACAAGGTGGGCATGCCGCACGTGCTGTGGGAGCTACAAGGCCAGCAAGTGCCGAAGTACGCCGAAGTGAAATCTGAGCACGGCGAAGCCGAGAAGAAGCTGGTCGGCTTTGACGTGGCGGTTCCAGGCAAGATGAACAAGGTCGAATACGACCAAGCCGTGGCTGATCTGGTCAGCTATCTGGACTGGATGGCCGAGCCCGCCGGCAACCTGCGCAAACGCCTGGGCGTGTGGGTGCTGTTGTTCATTGGCGTGTTCTTCGTGCTCGCCTGGCGCCTGAATGCGGCCTATTGGAAGGACATCAAGTAAAATCGCTGTTTTCCGGGCAAGGGCTAGGCCGGTGAAGAACTGGTCCTAGCCCTTTGCCTTTTCGCTTTTTTGCCGTGGCGGCGCCATTTGCTGCTGCGGTTGTACCGTCATCGGGCCGCCCGCGGCCCATGCGCCAAGGAACTACAACCATGATGGTCTTGTACTCGGGCACGACTTGCCCGTTCTCGCAGCGTTGCCGCCTCGTCCTGTTCGAAAAGGGCATGGATTTCGAGATCCGCGACGTCGATCTCTTCAACAAGCCGGAAGACATCGCGGTGATGAACCCGTACGGCCAGGTGCCCATTCTGGTTGAGCGCGATCTGATCCTGTACGAGTCGAACATCATCAACGAGTACATCGACGAGCGCTTCCCGCACCCGCAACTGATGCCGGCTGACCCGGTACAGCGTGCCCGTGCGCGCCTGTTCCTGTTCAACTTCGAAAAGGAACTCTTCACGCACGTGTCCGTGCTGGAGAACGAGAAGGGCAAGGCCGCCGAGAAGAATCACGAGAAGGCACGCGCTGCCATTCGTGACCGCCTCACGCAGCTCGCCCCGATCTTCCTGAAGAACAAGTACATGCTGGGTGAAGAGTTTTCGATGCTCGACGTGGCGATTGCGCCGCTGCTGTGGCGCCTGGACCACTACGGCATTGAGGTCTCGAAGAACGCTGCCCCGCTGATGAAATACGCCGAGCGTATCTTCAGCCGTCCGGCGTATATTGAAGCGCTGACGCCGTCGGAAAAGGTCATGCGCCGCTGATTGCCGTCGGGTCGTCGGCCGCGCGCGTTGAATCCGTGAGCGGCCGCACCCGCGGTTACTGATTTCATCATGTCGGAAACCTCCACCAAGCCCTATCTGATCCGGGCCATTTACGAATGGTGCACGGACAACGGCTTCACGCCGTACATCGCTGTCTTTGTCGACAACAGCACCAATGTGCCGCGCGAATTCGTCAAGAACGACGAGATCGTGCTGAACGTGAGCTTTGACGCGACCAGCCAGCTCGACATGGGCAACGAGTGGATTTCGTTCCACGCGCGCTTCTCGGGCGTGTCGCGCAAGATCGAGGTGCCTGTGGAAAACGTGCTCGCGGTGTATGCGCGCGAGAACGGGCAGGGCATGGCGTTCCCGGTCGAGCGCAGCGCGCCGACCACGCAGGCCGCCACGGAGCGCGAGAACAACCCGCCACCCAAGCTGGCAGCGGTGGATGCTGAATCGACACCGACGCCCGTTGCAGCAGAAGCAGAAGGCGGCCCAGACGACGAGCCGACGCCGCCGAATGTGCCACGAATTGGTGGCAAGCCCGCATTGAAGGTCGTCAAGTAACGCGTGTTAGGTTAGAATCGCGTTTCTTTGCCGGCTTAGCTCATCTGGTAGAGCAGTTGATTTGTAATCATCAGGTGGCGGGTTCGAGTCCTGCAGCCGGCACCAATAAAGACAAGGGGTTACGGGAAACCGTAGCCCCTTGTTCATTTCTGGGGTTCGGCATGGCTTCGGGCCTATACCGCAGTCACCCCGCGTAATTTACCCGCCGAACCTCTCCTCGCTTTGCGGATGCTGTCGCGCTGGGCCGCGAACTGCACCTGCCATCGCTGGCGAACATCTGGGTGTCGCTCGCCAAGGGTACCTCGCTCGCCTATATCGTCGGCGTGGTCGAACTGTCGACCGTCGCCACGCAAGTGAACGGACGCCACATCGGCTACGCGGCCGAGGTGTTCGCGACGGTGGTGGTGCTGTACTTCGCGATCTGCTTGCTGATCGATCGGTCGCGCTCGCGGCGCGAGGCATCACCCGCGCGGCCAGACGCCGCGATGCCGCCATCCTCCCCACATCAGCCAGCGCGGCGGAACATCGCACGCGCCCTGCGAGCTAACCGCTCTCGCGCCTGCGCATTACCACTCTTGCAGGGGGGGCGCGGCGTTCCTGCCCACGGCCTCGCGCGTGCGCCAACGCCGCAGCGGCCACGCCTGGCGGCCCCCGGGGCCACAGGTCCACCACTTCTGGTAGTTACCAGACCCCCAGTGCGCATTGTTCAATCTAGCCCTGCTTTCATCGAGAGGGGAATGACTTGGACATCGTTTCGGGAACCGCGCGGGAACTTGGGCCGGAGCTGATGCAGCGTATCGGCCGCTACCGGCACAAGGTCTTTGTCGAGCAGCTTGGCTGGCATCTGCCCGGCGGTACCGACGGCATGGAACTGGATCAGTTCGACCAGCCCGATACCCTCTACGTGGCGGTGCAGGTGCGCGGCGAGATGGCTGGCATTGCCCGCCTGTTGCCCACGACACGCCCCTACCTGCTCAGCGAGGTCTTTCCGCAGTTGCTCGATGGCGAAGCACCGCCGGCATCGGCGCACGTGTGGGAACTCTCCCGCTTCGCGGCCACGCCGCCGGACGTCGCGCAGGCCGGCAATGCGTTCGGCCACCTTTCCTCGCCCCTGGCCGTGCGCCTCCTCGCCGAGTCGCTCGCCGCCGCAGCCGGGCGCGGTGCCGCGCATGTGATCACGGTCTCGCCGCTCGGCGTCGAACGCCTGCTGCGCAAAGCCGGCTTCAGCGCACGGCGCGTTGGCGTGCCGGTGGTCTCGGGCAGCGACTGCCTGATCGCCTGCCAGATCGATGCTCACGCGCTGCCGGCCGCGTGGACCGCACACGAAGCGCTGTCCGAGCACCTCGAACCGGCCTGACACCCGCTTGCACGGCACACGCCGCAGCGATCCCTACGACCTCTTGCGCTTTCGCCTCCCGCCCATGGACCGCATACCGACCGAACTTCTGACCGCCGGCGCCGACATCCGGTATCCGGAGCACTGGACCTTCGTCGATGCCATCCGGCGCAACGCCGACGAACAGCCGGACGCGCTGGCCTATCACTTCCTGCACGCCGAGGACGGCGACGAGGAGCTTGTCACCCACGGTGAACTCGCACGCTGCGTGGCCCGCTACGCGCAGGCGTTCCGCGCACTGGCGCCGCACGCCAACGCGCAGCAGAAGATCGTGATCGCGGTGCCGCAGGGCAAGGCGTTCGCGGCCGCGTTCTACGGCTGTCTCGCGGCTGGCGCAATCGCGGTGCCGACCTTCCCGCCCGCCAACACGCTCCAGGCCGACCGCATCCGCCTCATCCTGCAGGACCTGCGCGATTGCACGGTGCTGGCCGACCGCGAGTGCCTCGACACCGCGCTCGCCCCGCTGCGGCAAGACAGCGCGCTCGCGCATGTGCGTTGGTGCGCGCTCTCCGATCTCGACACGGCGCCCGACGCGAGCCTCGATACGTGCACGCCCAATGCGTCCGATATCGCGATGCTGCAGTACACGTCCGGCTCTACCGGCCGGCCCAAGGGCGTGATGGTCAGCCACCGCAATCTCGTCGAGAACTCGACGCTGATCGCGGAGTGCTTCAACCACCGCCGGGGCGAGAGCCGCTCGGTGATCTGGCTGCCGCCCTATCACGACATGGGGCTCGTCGGCGGCGTGCTGCAGCCCACCCACGTCGGCTTTCCCGCGCTCCTGATGCCCACCAGCCTGCTCGTGCGCAATCCGTTCCGCTGGCTCGACGCCATCAGCCGCTTCCGCGGCACGAGCAGCGGCGGGCCGAACTTCGCGTTCCAGCTGTGCGTGAACTATGTGCGCGAGCGCGACCTGGCGAAGCTCGACCTGTCGAGCTGGAACATCGCGTTCTGCGGCGCGGAGCCGATCAGCCACCGCACGATGACCGAGTTCTCCACCCGCTTCGCGGCCGCGGGCTTCCGGCCCGAGGCCATCTATCCGTGCTACGGCATGGCGGAAACCACGCTGATGGTCTCGGGCAAACCGCATGCCGAGGCGCCGCGCGCGATGCACGTCGATGCGCGCGCGCTGGCCCGCGGTCTCGTGCGCGAGCAGGATGCCGAGGCGACCGGCACGCAATCGGTCGTCAGCTGCGGCAGGGTGCATCCGAGTCTCGACCTGCGCATCGTCGAACCCGAAGCGGGCCGCGAGCGCATGCCGCGCGAGATCGGCGAGATCTGGATCAGCGGCCCGAGCGTCGCGCAGGGCTACCTCGGCGACCCCGACAGCACGCAGCAGACGTTCCACCGGACGCTCGCCGGCAGCGACCGCCGCTACCTGCGCACGGGCGACCTCGGCTTCGTCGACGGCGGCGAACTCTACGTGACCGGCCGCGTGAAGGAACTGCTGATCATCCGCGGCGCCAACTACTACCCGCAGGACATCGAGCAGACCGCGGCGCTCGCAGCGCCGGAACTCGTCAACTGCCGCTTCGCCGCGTTTCCGCTGACGGTGGATGGCGCCGAGGTGGCCGCCATCGCGGCCGAATGCCCGCGCACGCTTGCCAACCACAACGACGTGGCGCGCCGTATCAACGCCAGCCTCATCGATCGTTTCGGCATCAAGGCCGAGGTCATCCTGTTCGTGCCGCGCAAGACGATCCGTGTCACGTCCTCGGGCAAGCTCCAGCGCATGGCGATTCGCCGCGATTTCCTGGCCGGCGACCTGCCCGTCTGGCACCGCTGCGACGACCGGCGCGACGTGAACGCGGCGCCCGCGCCGGAGGCCGCCGCCGTGCTTGGCGCAGGAGCCTGGACCGTTGCCGATGTGCGCGCCTGGCTCGTCTCCCGGATCGGCCGCATCACGCGCTCAGACCCCGCGCAGATCCGGCCCGACGACAGCTTTGCGGCGCTGGCGCTCGATTCGGTCGCCTCGCTCGAGATCCTCTCTGAACTCGACCAGACGCACGGCATCGGCGTGGCTCCCGATTCGCTCTACCTCCACAACACGCCAGAGCTGCTCGCACGCGAGGTTCACCGGCTCTGGCACCTGAAGCAAACCTCGCAAAACTCGCAAACCTCGCAGGGAGTCTGCCATGGCATCGCCTGACAACGTGTGCGCGGCGCTGATCGCGTTCATCAGCGACAGCTTTCTCGGCGACGGCACACGCATCGCTGCCGACACGCCGCTGCTGGAACTCAACATCCTGGACTCGGCCGCGCTGTTCGACGTGGTCGACTTCGTTCACCGCCGGTTCGATATCGCCATCCCGGTCACGGAGGTCCATCCGGACAACTTCGCGAACGTCTCGATGCTCGCGCACCTGGTCGGGCGCCTGCAGGCCGGCCTTCAACCTGTCGAGGTCATCCAATGATCCCAAACCAGTGGTACGCCATCCTGCGCAGCGAGGACGTGCGCAAGAAGCCCGTCGGCATCACCCGCTTCTCGAAGCGTCTGGTGGTCTATCGCGACACCAGCGGCAAGGCGGTCTGCCTGGACGACCGCTGCCCGCACAAGGGCATTCCGCTCTCCCATGGCAAGCAGCACGGCGATCTCATCGCCTGCCCCTACCACGGCTTCCAGTTCAATCAGCAGGGTAAGTGCGTGCACATGCCGGTGCTGGGCCGCAACGGCACGGTGCCCAAGGCGATGTGCGTGCGCGCCTATACGCTGCGCGAGCAGCACGGGCTGATCTGGTTCTGGACGGGCACCGCCGAAGACCCGCAGGCGTTGCCCGAGGTGCCGATGTTCGAGAACTTCAGCCAGTACAAGGGTTTTACGTCTCGCTACGGCTGGGAGGCGCCCGTGCACTACACGCGCTACGTGGAGAGCGTGTGCGAGGTCTATCACGTGCCGTTCGTGCACAAGGGCTCCGCCCTCAACATCTGGGACCCGAAGGGGGGCCGCATCGACGACTTCCGCTGCGAGGTCAACGGCACGCTGATCAGCAGCAACTTCGTGCTGCGCGCGGACGACGAACGCACGGCGGAGGAGACGCTGCACGCGATGCTGCCGTGGAAGCGCGGCTGGCGCATCGGCGTGGACGTGCAGATGCCGAACATGGTGCAGATCCGTAACGACGTGTTCGACGTGTACCTGATCGCCACGCCCGTGGACGACGACAACTGCTGGGTCTGCGTCTGCTACCAGGAACCCAAGCGCGACCTGCTGCTGCCGATGATCAAGCCGCTGCCGATTCCCGGGTGGCGCCGCGTGCGGCCCTGGCTCATGTGCCGCATGGAGCGATACATCCAGCAGGCCAAGGACATGAAGGCGATCCGCGGCCAGGAACCCCGCATCTCGCACCTGCAGGCCAACAAGCTGATTCCGCTCGACAAGGTCAACGCCTACTACCTGAAGATGCGCGACAGCCTGACCCGCGAAGCAATGCGCACGAATCCCGGACACGCCGTCATCCGCCCCGTCGTCGAGACGGCCATGCCGGCCCCCGTCATCGTCGATTGACGTCACCACCGATCCGCGAAAGGCCCCATGAATAACGCCGAATTGCTTGATAGCGACCGCAAAGCCGCCGTGGTGCGCGATGTGGTGCGCACGCACTCGCAGTATGCCGAGTCCGATCTCGATCCCGATGCGCTGCTGCAGGAGGAACTTGGCATCGACTCGATCATGCTGGCCGAGATCGTCGCCGACCTGAAGAAAGTGTTCCGCGGCGCTGGCCATGTCAGCGCGGACCAGTTCGACACGCTCGGTGCGCTGCTGCACGGGTTCGCCGCGTTCGAGCTCGACGCGGCGGCGCCTGCCCCGCGCGAAACCAACGGCGCGCACGTGGATGCCGCGCAGCCGCAGGCGTGCAACGGGCGTGCACCGGAGGCGGCGAGCCTCACGATGCGCGACTTCATCGCCTCGGGCGAGTCCGACCTCTTTGCCAAGACACGCCGCTTCGGACGCTTCCTGCGCGAGCGCGAGACGGCCGGCGAATTCTGGTACGGCATGGCGTCGAGCGGCCTCTGTACGAACCGCGCGCGCATCTTCGACCGCCTGGCGGGCCGCGAGCGCGAGTTCCTGCTGTTCGCCTCCAACAACTACCTGAGTCTCGCCAACGATCCGCGCGTGCTGGACGCGATGGCGCAAGCCGTGCGCGAATATGGCGCCACCAACACCGGCAGCCGGTTGATCGGCGGCACCACGGACTTGCACCTGCAACTCGAGCAGCGCCTCGCGCGCTTTAAGGGCCGCGAGGACTGCATCGTGTTCCCGTCCGGCTACTCGGCCAACCTTGGCACGATCTCCGCGCTGCTCGGCGCCAACGATGTCGCGGTCACCGACGCGTACAACCATATGAGCATCCAGGACGGCTGCAAGCTGTCCGGCGCCGCGCGCAAGATCTACGCGCACAACGACATGGAGGCGCTTGAGGCCGTGTTGCGGCGCTGCGACGACCGCCCGGGCGGCCGGCTCATCGTGGCCGATGGCGTCTTCAGCATGCATGGCGACGTGGTCGACCTGCCCGGCATCGCGGCGCTTGCGCGCAAGTACGGCGCCCGGCTGCTGATCGACGACGCGCACTCAACCGGCGTGCTCGGCGCCACGGGATCGGGCACGGCCGAGCATTTCGGCATGAAGGGCGCCGTCGATCTCGAGGTCGGCACGATGAGCAAGGCGCTCGGGGGGCAGGGCGGCTTCGTTGTCGGCGACAAGGAGGTGATCGACTACCTGCGCTTCTACGCCAACGCCTACGTCTTCGCGGCGACGATTCCCGCAGCCATCGCCGCGGGCTTGATCGCGGCGCTGGATGTGCTCGAGGCCGAGCCGCAACGGCTTACACGGCTGTGGGACAACGTCCGCTATCTCAAGGCGTCGCTGGACGCGCTCGGCTTCGACACCGAGCACTCGGCGAGCGCGATCGTGCCGATCGTGATCGGCGACGAGCGCCGCGCGATGGCGATGGGGCGCTCTGTACGCCGGCGTGGCATGTTCTGCCAGACCGTCGTGTTCCCGGGCGTGGCGGTCGGCGACGCGCGCCTGCGCATCAGCGTGCTCGAATCGCATACGCGCGCGGACCTCGACGAGGCGATCGGGATCCTCACGGAATCCGCGCACGAGAACGGCCTGCTCCCGCAATGACCGCCGCAATGACCGCACCACGCATCGCGACGGCCATGACCGCGCCCGATCCCGACCGCTTCGTGCATCACGCGCTGCTGCGCCACGCTGGCGAGCGCCCCGACGCGCCGTTTCTGCTCGGCGGCGCGGGCGTGCGCTATGGCGAGGCCGCGCGCTGGGTCGCGCGGCTGGCCGCGAGCGGCCTGCTGCCGGCGCCGGGCGAGCCCGTGGCGATCTGGATGGACAAGGGCAACGGCTACGCGCTGGCGATCCTCGCGGCGCTCTTTGCCGGCAACCGCTACGTGCCGCTCGACGGCGCGCAGCCCGTGGAGCGCGCGGACACGATCGTCGGCGATGCGGGTGCCACGGTGCTGATCACCGACAGTGCGCACGCGGCGCGCTGGCTCTCCCATACCGTAACGGCACAGCTCTCGCGCCTGCTCGTCGTCGACGATGCGCCGCTCGAGATCCCGCCGCACGCCATGAGCGCCGCGCGCGGTCTCGTGCTGCAGCTCAGGGCGGACCTCGCGGACCTGTCGGACCTGCGCGACGAGGCGGATCACCCCGCGGCCGTCGCCGTCCCGTGCGAGGACGACGACGTGGCGGCCATGCTGTACACGTCCGGCTCCACGGGCCTGCCCAAGGGCGTGCAACTCAGTCACCGCAACCTCGCGAACTTCGTTGGCTGGAGCGCGGACACGCTCGGCCTCACGGCCGCCGACCGCCTGCTGAATTTCGCGAGCTTCAACTTCGACCTCAGCACGTTCGATCTCTTCGCGAGCCTGCGGGCGGGCGCGGCGCTCTACGTGACCAGCGAAGCGCAGACGCGCCAGGTAGCGCAGGTGGCCGGGCTGATTGCGCGGCACGGTATCACCACGATGTACAGCGTGCCGTCGATGCTCGCGCTGCTCAACCGGGCGGATGCGTGGCGCGGCATCGCGCCGTGCGCGCTACGCAATGTCGTGTTCGCGGGCGAGGTCATGCCCAAGCCGCAGCTGCGCACGATGGCGGCGCAGTTGCCGGCCGACTGCGCGTTCTACAACTTCTACGGGCCGACCGAGACGAACGTCTGCCTGTACCACCGCGTTACGGAGGCCGACCTCCACAATGACGCGCCGCTGCCGGTCGGCACGCCGATCCGCGCAACCGAGGTCTGGCTGCGCGACGACAACGGGCAGCCGGTGACCGCCCCCGGCGAGATCGGCGAGATCTGGGTACGCGGTGCGTGCGTAACGCCCGGCTACTGGCGGCGCGACACCGATCCCAATACGGCCAACCACCGCGCGGGCATGCATGCGACCGGCGACCACGGCGAGATCGTCGATGGCGTGCTCGTCTACCGTGGCCGCAAGGACCGCATGCTCAAGCTCAGCGGTTATCGCGTGGAGCTCGGCGAGATCGAAGCCGCGCTCGCACGTCACCCGTCCGTGCATGAGGTAGCAGTGCTCGCCCATGCGGACGAGCCGGGCGCGGCCGCGCGCCTCTTCGCCTGGTACGTGCCGCGCGGCACGGGCGAGGCCGTCGCGCCGCTCGCGCTACGGCGCTTCTGCGCGGACCTGCTGCCGGCCTACATGATTCCGAACCACATCGCGCAACGCGACGCGCTGCCGCGCACGCCCAACGGCAAGATCGACTATCGCGCGCTGCAGCGGGGAGTGTCGCAGGAAGGCGGGCAATGAACGCTGCCACGCGTGCGTGCACCGCACTGGCGATTACCGGCATGGCCTGCCGCTATCCGCATGCGGACGGTATCGAGGCGCTGTGGCAGTGCATGCGGGGGCCGCAGGGGCCCATGTCGTCGCGCCGGCTTGGGCCATCGTCGGCCGATCCGGGCGCCTTCGGCATTCCGCCGATCTACCGCCATTCCATCAACGACGTGCAGCTCGATCTGCTGGCGCTGTCGCGCGATGCGCTGGCGCAGGCCGGGCTCGATGCCGATGCGATCGATCGCGAGCGCACAGACGTGATTTTCTGCCACGCGCTCGGTATGAACCGGCAGTACGAGAACTACGCGCGCATTGCCGCGGTCGCGTGGGCAGAGCCGGTCTGGGCCAATGCTGGTGGCGGTGCCGATGCCGAGCGGGCGCGTGCGGCGTGGAAGCGCAAGCTCGACGCGCTGTTCCGTGCCACCAGCCACGACAAGGTTGGCGAGATGGCGAGCACCATGCCGGCGCGCGTGGCGTCGCACTTTCGGCTGCGTGGCCGGGCGCTCGCGCTTGAAGCACAAGAGCGCAGCGCCATCGAGGGACTGCTCGCCGCCTGGGATGCGATCGCCACCGGCCGCGCTCAGACGGTGCTGCTGCTCGGCGCCCAGAGCCTGGCCTCGCCGTCGCTCGAGGCATTGCTGCGCGAGCGCCTGCCTGCGCCACTCGCGGATGCGCTGTGCGAAGGCGCCTGCGCGCTCGTGTTGCAGGATGCCGATCTTGCCGGTGCGCGCGCCATCGCATGCATCGATGCGATCGGCCTCGAGGGCAACGCCGGTGGCGGGCCGCAAGCGCCGGTACGGGTGCAGGTGCTCGACGGTGTGGACCCCGTTGCTGGTGAGGCGGCGCCGGACGTGGTCGTGCCGGCGCATCAGGCGTGTGGCTACGGCTATGCGATGCAGCCGCTGACGGCGCTGCTGCAGGCCGCGCTGTTCCAGCAGCGCGGCGGGCCATCCTGCACGCCGCCGGTCGCGCCGGACGGACTGAGCGTGACGGTGCGGGGTGCGGCAACGGACGGAAACCCATACCGGATTGACCTGCGCGCGGCAAACGTGGCGAACGCGGCGCACGAGGTGCACGAGGAGAAGCGTCCGTACGACGACGCCATGCCGGCACCCGTTGCCCCCGTTGCGGTCGTCGCGATGGGCACGCGCTTCGGCGACGGCCGGGACATGGCGGACTACTGGGAGGCACTGCGCGCCCCCACGCACCGCTTCCGTCCGCTCCCGGCCACGCGCCCGGGCCACGCGGCCTACTACAGCGCCGATCCCCAGGCGCCGCTCAGCTACTACATCGATCAGGCGAGCTACTGCGAGCCTGCGGAACCATCGCGCGCGCAGGCGTTCGATCTCGCATGCGCGGCCGGCCGGGAGGCCATCGGCAGCCTGCCGCAAGGGCTGGCCGGCGAGGCGGGCCCGGTGCTCGTCGTCACCGCCTCGAACCTTACCCCGGCGCCGCTGCGCCGCGTGGCGGTGCGCCATGAATTGCCGCGCATCGAGGCCGCGCTCGCGGCGCTGGCGCGCGAATTCGGCATGGACGAGGCCGCCGCCGTGGCAAAACTGCGCGAGCAGGCGCACCACGAGCAACCCGCCACTGCCGCATGGGATGCCTTGAGCGCCAGTGGCATCAGCCGCGCGCTGGCCGGCATGCTGCAAGCCCCGGCGCGCTGCGTTGCCGTCGAGGCCGCGTGCGCGGGCTCGCTCGCGGCGCTCGACCTGGCCGTGAACAGCCTGCGCAGCGGACGCTGCCGGATCGCCGTGGTGGCGGGCGTGGAAACCCCGGTCAACACCGCCGATCTCGTGCTCTGCGCGTCGCAACGGATGCTTGCCACGGGCCTCATCGCGAGTTTCACCGAGGCTGCCACGGGCTTCACGCCCGGCGACGGCGCAGGCGTGCTCGTGCTGTGTGCCGGCGAAGACGCCGCGCGTTGGGGGCTGCCCGTACTGGCGCTGATCCGTGCCTCGGCGTCGTGCACACAGAGCAAGTCGATGGTGGCGCCAAACGCGGACGGGCAGGTCAAGTCGATGCGGCGTGCATTCGAGCAGGTCGAATTCGGCCCCGATGCCGTGGACTTCGTCGAGACCCACGGCACCGGCACGCTGATCGGCGACGAGGTCGAGATCAGCTCGCTCGCGCAGGTCTACGGCCCGCGCACGCGGCCGCTTCGCCTGGGGGCACTGAAGTCGCGCTTTGGTCATTGCTTCGCGGCCGCGGGCATCGCGGGGGTCATCAAGACGGTGCTCGCACTGCGCGCCGGGTCGATGCCCGCCAACTATTTCGGCGCGCCGGTCAAGGCCGGCCTGCGGCTGGACGAACACGGCTTCGATCCGCTCGCGCAGGCCGCGGACTGGCCAGCCGGCCCGCTGACTCGCCGCGCCGCCGTCAATGCATTCGGCACGGGCGGCGTCAATTACCACGTATTGCTCGAAGAGAGCAGGACCTGAACCTGAATCCATGGACTTTTCCACCAGTGCCCGACACCGGGACATCGCCGTGCGCATGGCCGCCCTCGGGCGCGACCTGCACGATTCCGGACTCGCCGCGCGCGACCGCGAGGGCCGCTTCTGCACCGAGCGCTGGAAGATGCTGGCGTCGCAGCGCGTGCATGCGCTGACAGTACCGCCCGCCCAGGGCGGCGCGGGTTACGGCGCGCTCGATCTCGTCTACGCGCTCGAAGCGCTCTCCGAGCATTGCGAGGACACGGGGCTGCTGTTCGCGCTCGCCGCGCACCTGTGCGCATGCGTGCATCCGCTGGCGGCGTTCGGCGACGCCGCGCTGCGCGAGCGCTGGCTGACGGCCATCGTGGAGGAAGGCCGGATCGGCGCGCACGCGATCACCGAGGCGCAGGCCGGCTCCGATATCAGCGCGATGCAATGCACCGCCACGCGCGAAGGCGACGGCTACCGGCTGCACGGCGAGAAGCGCTACATCACCAACGCGCCCGTGTGCGACTTCATTGTCGTGCACGCGCGCACCGGCAATAGCGGCGGCTTTCTCGACTACAGCGCGTTCGTGCTCGACAGCCGCAGCGTCGGCGTGCAGATCAGCGCGAAGCCGCACGAGAAGGTCGGCCTGCGCACCACGGCGATGGGCGACATCCGCTTCGACGGCACGTGGGTGGCCGCCTCGCAGCGGATCGGCGCAGAAGGCTCGGGCGGCCCGATCTTCCAGGCCAGCATGGAATGGGAGCGCAGCTGCCTGTTCGCGATCTACCTCGGCGCGATGCGGCGGCAGTTGCGCCGCACGTGGCAGCACGCGCGTACGCGCGTGCAGTTCGGCCAACCGCTCGTTGCCCACCAGGCGCTCGCGCACCGGATCGCGGACATGCACGTGCGGCTCGAAAGCGCGCGTCTCGCGTGCCTGCACGCGGCATGGAAGCTGGACGAGAAACTGCCCGCGCAGGATACGGCGGCTATCGCCAAGCTGCTGGTGTCTGAGGCAAGCGTGAAGAATGGCCTGGACGCCCTGCATATCCATGGCGCGAGCGGCGTGATCGAGGGCGACATCGAGCGGCAGTTGCGCAACGCGCTGCCATCGACGCTGTTCTCGGGCGGCAACGAGGTGCTCAAGGATCAACTACTGCGGCAGCTCGGCCGCGTACTCCAATCATCGGCAGGACAAGCATCATGAAGACGCAAGCCAGCGTGGGACAAGCCGGGCTCGGCAAGGAAGACCTGCTCGCTGCCGCGGGCGTGTACGTGGAGTACACGCGCGCCGAGGGCGACTACCTCTACATGCGCGACGAGGACGATGAGGAAGTGCCGGTGCTCGACATGGTCGGCGGGTTCGGCGCATCGCTGCTCGGCCACTATCACCCCGAGATCACGGCGGTGCAGCAGGACTGCATCGCACACCGGCGGCCGTTCCTCGCGCAGGGCTCGTGCCGACAGCGCTCGCTCGACCTCAAGGAAGCGCTGGCCGACTACCTGCACCGGCATACCGGCACGGACTTCAGCGTCGCGCTCTATAGCACGGGCACCGAGGCCGTGGAGGCCGCGCTCAAGCACGCGCGCTACGCGTTCGGGCAGCGCGTGGGCGCGCTCGCCGATGCGTGCAACGCCAACGTGCGCGAGCTGCTGACGCGGCTCGAGCGCGGCGAGGTGCGCATCGAGGCGGCGTTCCTGCATGATTGCGAGCGCCTGCTGGGCCAGGAGCCGCTGGAAGGACTCGACGATCTGCTGGCCGCCGTGGCGGCCGCCAACCGGCAGGCGTTCAACGCGCAGCCCGTGATCGCGGCCTTTCCGCGCGCGTTTCACGGCAAGACCATGGGCTCGCTCGCGCATACCTGGAACCGCGACGCGCGCCTGCCGTTTATCCGCAATCACGGCGCGGCGGTCTTCATCGAGTCGCCGCAGGACTTTCTGGAGGAGGTGGAGCGCCGCAGCCTCGCGTACTTCCGCTTCGAGTTTGCGCCGTTGCGGCTCGTCCGCTGCACGATGCCGACGCTCGCAGCCGTGATTTACGAACCGTTGCGCGGGGAGGGCGGCGTGCTCGAACTCGGGGCCGCCGACAAGACGCTGCTACGCGAGTTGCGCGCGCGTCATCCGCAGGTGGCGCTGATCGCAGACGAGATCCAGTGCGGGCTCGGCCGGACCGGGCACGCGGTGGAGAGTCTCGCTTGCGAGCTGCCGGCCGACTACCTGACGTTTGCCAAGTCGCTCGGCGGCGGACTGGCCAAGATCTCGGCGCTCGCCGTGCGCAAGGATCTCTACTACGCCGAATTCAGCATGCTGCACAGCTCGACCTTCGCCGAGGACGACATGTCTTCGATGATCGCAAAGCGCAGCCTGGAAATCATCGAGCGCGACGACCTGGCCGGCCGCAGCGCGCAGCTCGGCCAGACGCTGCTCGGCGAGCTGCGCGCGCTGCAAAAGCGCTGGCCGCGCGTGATCGCCGACGTGCGCGGCCGCGGCTGCATGCTGGGGATCGAACTGCAGGACTATGCCGATCACCCGTCGGCCGTGCTCTCGAGCCTCGCGCAGCAGCAGATGCTCGGCATGCTCGCCGCGGGCTACCTGCTGCATCGCCATCGCGTGCGCGTGCTGCCGTCGCTCGGGCGCCGTCGTGTGCTGAGGCTGCAGCCGTCCGCGTATCTCGGCAGCGCCGAGGTCGGGCGCGTTTGCGAGGCGCTCGACCAGCTGTGCGCGGTGCTCGACGCAGGCGATGCCGCCACGTTGCTGCGCCACTTGTCGGGGCCCGGTGAGGCCGACGCCGACGCCGACGCCCGCGCAGCGGCCGCATGGGCCGACGCAGCCGCGTCGCAAGCCGGTGCCGCTGCCGCCACGAACGCCTGCGAGCGTGTCGGCTTCATCGCGCACCTGGTCGATACGGAAAGCATGCGCGCGTGGGACCCCGCCGTGGCGGCGCTCTCCGACGACCAGCTCGGCGAGCTGCGCGGACACATGCAGCGCGCGCTTGAGCCGCAGCGCGTGGCCCGCCGCCGCGTGCGCTCGGCGCTCGGGCACGAGGTGGAACTGCTGCTCTACGCGATCCTGATGGACGCCGAGGCCATCGAGCAGGACATGCGCTTCAACAAGTCCGGGCAGATCCGCGCGCAGGTCCATCACGCGTACCGGCAGGCGCGCGAGGACGGTTGCAGCCTCGTGGGATTCGGTGGCTATACGTCGATCGTCACGGCCAACTGCACGGACTTCGACCACGACCACCCGGCGGTGACCACGGGCAACGCGCTGACCGTGGCCACGAGCATGTCCGCGCTGCGCGACGCCGCGCGCGCGTCGAACATCCGGCTCGCATCCGCGCACGTGGCCGTGGTCGGCGCGGCCGGCAACATTGGGCAGACGCACGCGGCCTTGCTCGCGCGCGAGTGCGGCAGCTTGCTGTTGCTTGGCCGCCCGGGCTCGCTTGGACGGCTGCGCGCCGCCGCCACGGCGGTGGCCGCCGAATTGCGCGAAGCGCTGCGCAGCCCCTGGGGCGTGGTGGATACCGCGGACCACCAGGCTGGCGAAGGCGAGCTGATGGTCCGCGTGCGGCGCGCATGGGGCGGTGAGTCGCCGCCCGACGCCGAGTCGCTCGCCGCATGGCTGCTGGACGAAGGACTGATCCGCCTGGGTGACGCCGTGGAGCTGTGCCGGCTCGCGGACATCGTCGTGAGCGCATCGAACAGCGCGCACGCGGTGCTCGATGCCGCGTGCTTCGCCACCGACCGACCGGTGCTCGTCTGCGACGTGGCGGTGCCCGGCGACGTCGACGCGGCGTCGCTCGCCGTGCATGACAACGTGCGCGTGATCCGTGGCGGCATTGTCAACTTGCCGATGGCGCCGGACTTCGGCCTGCCCGGCATGCGGCTCGCGCCGGGCAAGGTCTATGCGTGTGCCGGCGAGACGCTGCTGCTCGGGCTCGCGGGCGTGCGGCGCGACTTCAGCAAGGCGGCCATCACGACCGCGCAGGTGCGCGAGATCGGCGCACTCGCGCGTCTGCATGGCTTCGAGCTGGTGCAGAAACAATGAGCGACGCGCAGGCGCATACGCCGGATAAGCGCACGCCGCCCCCGCCGGCATCGCTTGCCGATCTGCTGGCGCTCGCCGCGCTGGCACCGTCGTCGCACAATTGCCAGCCGTGGCACGTGAGCCTGCTGGATGCCGAAGGACGTCCTGTGAGCGGGCCCGATGCGCCGCGCCGGCTGGTGATCAGCATCGACCGGCGCCGTGCGCTGGACGCGCTGCCCGCGCTGCACACGGAGATGTCGATCAGCGCCGGCGGCTTTGCAGCGATCCTGCTGAACCTGCTGCGCCTCGCTGGCTGGCAGGCGGAAGCGGCACTGTTGCCCGCGCCTCGCGATGTGCCGGGCGGCAGCCTGTCGCCGCTTGTCCGCATCGACCTCGGCGGCTTCCAGTCCGGGCGGGTATCCCCGCAGCTGGCGCGGCTCGCTGCAGCCCTGCGCCGCCGCCACACCGATCGTGGGGAATACGGCGGCACGTTCGATCTCTACGCGCTCGCACGCTGCAACCTGCTGCCGCACAGCCTCGGGGGCGCGGCGGACGGCCTGCGCTGGCGCGTGGTGCAGTCGGGCAAGCGCTACGAGCGCCTGTGCGAGTTCTACCGGCGTCACGCGGCGCGCGACTTCGTGCATCGGGCCGCGTGGCGCGAGACGTATCGCCACCTCGTGTTCAGCGACGCACAGTCGGTGCCGGACGGCATCGGCATCAACATCCAGAGCCTGTTTGGCCCGATGCCCGCATGGCGCCGCCAGCTGCATCGCGTGCTGCTGCATCCGGCGCTGCTCGCGGCGTTCGGTCCCGTGGGCGCGTCGGCGCGCATCGGCGTGCATCTCGAACGTCTGATTCGCGGCAGTCCGGCCGTGGTGGTGCTGAGCGCGGCGCCGAACAGCCGGCTCGCGAGCCGCGACGTGCTCGCGGGTGAGGCCATCGTTCGCCTGTGGCTCGCCGCCACCGAGCACGGACTCAGCCTGCATCCGCTCTCGGTCGCGCTGCAGCACCCGGACCTGCGCGCGGCGCTCGGCCGGTTGCTCGGCTGCGAAGAGCCGCTGCTGTTCATCGCCCGTGTGGGCACGCCGCTGCAGGCGAGCGGCCCGAGCCGCCGCTACCGGCGCGCGCCCGCGCTGTTCTGTTCGCCGCCGCCGGCAGCGGACGCCCCTGTTCTTACGCAATGACCGGAATGCCCATGCCTCAGACATCGATCCTAACCCTCGGCCTTGTGGCCGTGTGCCTCGCATGCGCCGCGCCCGTCGTGGCCTCCGCCGCCCAGCCACCCTCGTCCTCGCAGGCAGCTGCGCCCGCGCGCGTCCAGCCCGGTATGCAGCCCGACACGCAGATGCTCGCGCAGTGGATCCACGGCGCCGAGCACATCCTGCGCGGCCAAACCTCGGCCGCCGTCATGAGCATGAAGATCAAGAAGACGAGC
>NZ_JBFBKP010000021.1:0-58770 GCF_040702285.1 Arthrobacter sp. NPDC080086 | reverse complement strand
GGCGATGCGGTGTGCCTCGTACGGCTCCTTGCCGAACCCCTCCAGCACGCGGCGGCCCATCATCAGCGAACCCTCGAACATCTCGCGCTCGATCAAGCAGCGTGGTGCTGGATCACGAAAAGCTGAAGAAGACCGTGCGCACCGCCATGCGCATGCTCGACAACGTGATCGACATCAACTACTACGCGGTCAAGAAGGCGCGTGAGTCGAACCTGCGCCACCGCCCGGTCGGCATGGGCATCATGGGCTTCCAGGACGCGCTGCACGTGCTGCGCATTCCGTACGCCAGCGAAGGTGCCGTGCAGTTTGCTGACACCTCGATGGAAGCCGTGTGCTACTACGCCTACTGGGCGTCGACCGAGCTGGCCGAAGAGCGTGGCCGCTACAGCACCTACGAGGGCTCGCTGTGGGATCGCGGCATCCTGCCGCAAGACTCGCTCAAGCTGCTGGCCGAAGAGCGTGGCGGATACCTCGAAGCCGACATGTCGTCGACGATGGACTGGGACAGCCTGCGCGCGCGCATCAAGCAACACGGCATGCGCAACTCGAACTGCGTGGCGATCGCCCCGACGGCCACCATCTCCAACATCATCGGCGTGTCGGCTTGCATTGAGCCGACGTACCAGAACCTGTACGTCAAGTCGAACCTGTCGGGCGAGTTCACGGTGGTCAACGACTACCTGGTGCGCGACCTGAAGGCGCGCGGCCTGTGGGATGAAGTGATGGTCGCCGAGCTGAAGTACTTCGACGGCTCGCTGGCCCGCATCGACCGCATCCCGCAAGACCTGCGCGACCTGTACGCAACGGCCTTCGAAGTGGAGCCGCAATGGCTGGTGGAAGCCGCCTCGCGTCGCCAGAAGTGGATCGACCAGGCGCAGTCGCTGAACATCTACATGGCCGGCGCGTCGGGCAAGAAGCTGGACGACACCTACAAGCTGGCCTGGCTGCGTGGCCTGAAGACCACGTACTACCTGCGCACGATCGGCGCCACGCACGTGGAGAAGTCGACCGTGTCGCGCGGCACGCTCAATGCGGTGTCGTCGGGTGGTGATGTGGGTGGTGTGTCGGCTGCCGGTGCATCGGGTGTGACTTCGGCCGCGCCGACCAGCGCTCTGGATGCCGCTGCCGCCACCGCGCAGGCCATGCCGGAAGCCGAAGGCGCCGTGTGCACGATGCGCCCCGGCGACCCCGGCTTCGAGGAATGCGAAGCCTGCCAGTAAGTCTAAGAAGTATCTCGCTGTCGTCCCCGCGCAGGCGGGGACCCAGTGACGTGAACGACGCTGGGCTCCCACCTGCGCGGGAGCGACAACCAAGAATTCAGGAGAAACACATATGCTGAGCTGGGACGACGACGTCAAACCTGCCGCACAACCCGCTGCTGCACCGCAGCCCGTGTATCAACCGCAGCCGCAACTGCAACCGGCCACCGCTGACCAGGGTGGCGTGCTGCCCCCGTCGGCCACCGCCGCTGCTGTCAATTCGGGCACGGGCATCCTCGGCAACAACCCGAACGCTGCCGCCGCACAGAGCAACCGCCGCGTGAACGCCGCCGACAAGCGCGTCATCAACGGCGCCACTGACGTCAACCAGCTGGTGCCGTTCAAGTACAAGTGGGCCTGGGAAAAGTATCTGGCCGGCTGTGCAAACCACTGGATGCCGCAGGAAATCAACATGTCGCGCGACATCGCCACGTGGAAGGACCCGAACGGTCTGACCGAAGACGAGCGCCGCATCATCAAGCGCAACCTGGGCTTTTTCGTGACGGCCGACTCGCTGGCCGCCAACAACATCGTGCTGGGCACGTACCGCCAGATCACTGCGCCGGAATGCCGCCAGTACCTGCTGCGCCAGGCGTTTGAAGAGGCGATCCACACGCACGCGTATCAGTACATCGTGGAATCCCTGGGCCTGAACGAGGCCGAGATCTTCAACGCGTACCACGAAGTGCAGTCGATCCGTGACAAGGACGAGTTCCTGATCCCGTTCATCGACACGTTGACGGACCCGTCCTTCAAGACCGGCACGCCGGAGAACGACCAGAAGCTGCTGAAGTCGCTCATCGTCTTCGCGTGCATCATGGAAGGCCTGTTCTTCTACGTCGGCTTCACGCAAATTTTGGCGATGGGCCGTCAGAACAAGATGACGGGTGCCGCCGAGCAGTACCAATACATCCTGCGCGACGAGTCGCTGCACTGCAATTTCGGCATCGACCTGATCAACCAGATCAAGCTGGAGAACCCGCACCTGTGGACGGCCGAGTTCAAGGCCGAGATCACGGAGCTGTTCAAGAAGGCCGTCGACCTGGAATACCGCTACGCAGAAGACACCATGCCGCGCGGCGTGCTGGGCCTGAACGCGCCGATGTTCAAGGGCTACCTGCGCTTCATCTGCAACCGTCGCTGCCAGCAGATCGGCCTGGATGCACTCTTCCCGAACGAAGAAAACCCGTTCCCGTGGATGAGCGAGATGATCGACTTGAAGAAGGAACGCAACTTCTTCGAGACGCGCGTGATCGAGTACCAGACCGGTGGCGCGCTGTCGTGGGAATGATCTGAGCGATCAGTCCGACCCGGCATCAACGTAGACAGGCGACGCATCATGCGTCGCCTGTTTGCATTTGGGGGCAGCCAATGCATGCCGGTATGGCACGCGGTTCAGAGATGCACCGCGTCCAGCATGGCTTGCACAAACGCCTTAGGTGCTTCTTGCGGCAGGTTGTGCCCGATACCGCCGCCGATGTTCCGGTGCTGGTATTTGCCCGTGAACTTCTTTGCATACGCAGACGGCTCCGGGTGCGGCGCACCGTTGGCGTCGCCTTCCATGGTGATGGTGGGCACGGTGATGGCCGGGCCGGCCGCCAGACGCTGCTCCAGTGCGTCGTACTTCGATTCACCCTGGGCCAGCCCCAGGCGCCAGCGGTAGTTGTGGATGACGATGGCTACGTGATCCGGGTTGTCGAATGCGGTGGCGCTGCGGTCATAGGTGGCGTCGTCAAACTTCCATGTCGGCGAGGCGAGCTTCCAGATCAGCCGGTTGAAGTCTTTGCAATTGGCGGCATAGCCTTGTGCGCCGCGCTCGGTCGTGAAGTAGAACTGGTACCACCACGCAAACTCCGCCGCCGGCGGCAGCGGCTTGCGGTTGGCCTCCTGGCTGCCAATCAGGTAGCCGCTGACGGACACCAGCGCCTTGCAGCGCTCCGGCCACAGCGCCGCGATGATGTCTGCCGTGCGCGCCCCCCAGTCGTAGCCGCCGAAGGTGGCCTGCCTAATCTTGAGCGCATCCATGAACGCGATGATGTCGGCGGCCAGCGCCGCTTGCTGCCCGTTGCGCGGCGTATCGGATGAGCGGATGCGCGTCGTGCCATAGCCGCGCAGGTAAGGGACGAGCACCCGATAGCCCGCCGCGGCCAGCGCCGGTGCGACCTCTGCGTAGCTGTAGATGTCATAGGGCCAGCCATGCAGCAGGATCATCACCGGGCCGTTTTTCGGGCCCAGGTCGGCATAGCCGATGTTGAGCACGCCGGCGTCGATCTGCTGCAGCGCGCCGAACGGATTGGACTGGCCGGCCGGTGACGCGCTCGCACTCGACGGCGCCGGCTGCGCATGCACGAGTTCAGCCAGCCCGAGATCGAGCACGCCAATGCTGGCGATGGTGGTTCCAAGAAGACGGCGACGGCGGAGGTTGATGGCGTTCGACATGACGGTTCTCTCTTTTTGGGGTGGGGGAGGCGGTTAGTGCACGAGCGTGACCAGCGGCTCGCCGGTCCGTACGACATACGTCGCCAGTTCCGACGCCTTGCCGCTGCCGACATTTCTGGCCGAATGCGCGACGCCCGCCGGAATGAACAACGACTGACCGGTTTGCAGCGTCACGGGTGCTTGTCCGCCCAGCCGGTACTCGATCGTGCCGCTGAGCACATGGGCGATTTCCTCGCCGGGGTGCATGTGTGCGGGGGCGAACGCGTGCTCATCAAAGTCCACGCGGACTTGCAGCGTTTCGTAGCCGTTCGCGGCCAGGCTGTGGTGGACCAGATCAGTCCGGGATACGCCGCCGCTTTGCGCAGATACGTTGTGTGTACCCAGGGCGCCCGCGATTGCGAGCAAGGCTGTGGCCATTCGGTTCGGTTGCATGCGCACTCCTGAGAGCAAGGATGGATGACGAGGAACGGTGTTGCTCGCCTCGTTTCCAGCATTGAGCGCCCGCGATGTATCCCGACGGTTTCACGATGCCGCCGATTTGTATTGCTCTGTAGCAATGGGCCGCTGTGGACGGGGTTTTGTATGCGCATGTATCCGGCCGCCGCCTCGGTACATGCCCAGACAAAACGGGCTGATCGACGCTACGTGCGCGATACGTCAGACGTCTTCAATGCATTCCGTGGCAGCGACGGCGAGTCAATACACGGCTCCGGCCTGCCGCGCCATCCCAACCCAACCCACTGTTCAAAGGAAGACGATCATGACCCGCAATCTTGCCAAGACCCTTGCTGTTGTTGCACTTGCTGTGGCCGCTGCCGCCGCGCAAGCCGCCTCGTCTGTCGGTGCACGTGACCCGTACACCGAAGGTGCCCGCGCCGTGCAAAGCGCCGTCGATGCGTATACGGAAGGCGCTCGCGCCACCGACATCTACACCGACGGCGCCCGCACTGCCGACCCGTACTACGACGGTGCTCACGCCTGAACCCACTTCGCGCAACCCGAATCCTCCACATTAACAAGGCAACAAGGAGCCGACATGGTCCACCGCACCTCCGTTTCCATCGCAGTGCTCGCACTTGGCATGGCTGCCAGTGCGCCCCTCTTTGCCGCCACCGCGGCCAACGCCGAGCCGCCTTCCGTGGTGATCGTGCACGGCGCGTTTGCCGATGGGTCCGACTGGGCCAAAGTCATTCCGCTGCTGCAGGCCAAGGGCGTGAAGGTGCAGGCCGTGCAGAACGGGCTGAACTCGCTGGCCGACGATGTGGTTGCCACACGCCGCGCCATCGGCAATCAGGCCGGCAAGGTGGTGTTGGTGGGGCACTCGTGGGGCGGCACCGTCATCACCGAGGCCGGCGCGGACAGCAAGGTCGCAGGGCTGGTCTACGTGGCCGCGTTTGCGCCGGATGCGGGGCAGTCGACGGAGGAGGTCGGCAAGGGCTATGCACCGGCACCCGGCATCGGCAAGCTGGTGGCCGATGCCAACGGCTATCTGTCACTACCCGCCGCCGCGTTGGCAAGCGATTTTGCGCAAGATGTGCCGGCCGGGCAGGCCCGCGTGATGGCCGCTACGCAAGGGCCCATCAAAGCGACGGCGTTTGGTGAGCGGACGACGGTGGCGGCGTGGCAGAGCAAGCCTTCGTGGTTCATCGTCAGCGAGCACGACCGGATGATCCAGCCGGACCTGGAGCGCGCCATGGCGAAAAAAATCGGCGCCAAGGTGACGAGCCTGCCGACCAGCCATGTCCCACAGCAGTCGCGGCCGCAGGATGTGGCAAAGGTGATTCTCGACGCGGTGCATGCGGTCGAGACACGCAACTAAGGCTGTGTCGATTGCCTGCGCGCTGGTCGGGGCCTTCGCCCATGGCGCGCAGGGCCATCCGCGTTGCCGCCCGCAGCGCTGTGCACGTGAATGTCGCTAGCATGACCGTGCCGCGCAGGTCTTTCATGGATGGCGGCGGCACATGGACCTCCGAACATCGAATAAAAAAAGCACCCGCGAGCGCCTTGTTCCCGCAGGGCTTCAATCCACTACCGCCTCACCACCGCCAAAGAAAGTGCCGCGTTGCCAACGTTGGCGGTCCCAGTCGCCATCCACATGATGGCGTGTAGCGGTTGGCGGCCATAGACTTGTGCCCACCCCGGTCGCTGCTGCAAGGTACAAGGAGCCCGCCCATGGAATCCAACCCCACCCACATCGACACCACCGTCGACACGCCCGTGCTGCGCGATGATCGCGACGGTGTCGTCACACTGCGGCTGAATCGGCCGCTGCAGTTCAACGCGTTGTCTGAGGCGATGCTGGATGCGCTGCATCGTGCACTGAGCGATATTGCCAGCGATGCCGGCGTGCGCTGTGTGGTGCTTGAGGCAGAGGGCAAGGCCTTCTGCGCCGGGCATGACCTGCGTGAGATGCGCGGCACGCCAGCGCTGGCGTACTACCAGGCGTTGTTTGCGCGCTGCAGCGCGGTCATGCAGGCGATTCAGGCGCTGCCCGTGCCGGTCATTGCACGTGTGCACGGGGTGGCGACGGCGGCCGGGTGCCAACTGGTGGGCAGTTGCGATCTGGCCATCGCGTCAGACGCAGCGCGGTTTGCTGTATCGGGTATCAACGTCGGTCTGTTTTGCTCGACGCCGGCAGTAGCGCTGTCGCGCAACGTGTTACCGAAGCGCGTGTTCGACATGCTGGTGACGGGGCGCTTTATCGATGCGGCGACGGCGGCTGACTGGGGGCTCGTCAACGAGGCCGTGCCCGAGGCCGAGCTGGATGATGCCGTGGCCCGCAAGGTGGCGGAGATCGTTTCCAAGAGCCCCACCGCAATCCGTTACGGCAAGGCGATGTTCTATCGGCAGCGGCAGATGCCGCTGGCCGATGCGTACGCCTATGCGGGCGATGTCATGGCCCGCAACATGATGGAAGAAGACGCCGGCGAGGGTATCGACGCCTTCCTGGAAAAGCGGCCCGCCCGCTGGCGGGCGTAAGGGGATCCATCACGCGGGCTGTTGCGGCTTGCGCGCTGCCAGCAGCTTCTGGATGGCGGTTTCCGTCTCGGTATAGCGGCCCTCGCCAAAGTGCTGGTAGACGATGCGACCCTCCGCGTCGATCAAATACAGCGCGGGCCAGAATTGGTTGTGGAAGGCCGACCACGTTGCGTAGCTGTTGTCTTGCGCCACCGGGTAGCGCACGTCCAGGCGCTTGAGCGCGGCCTGCACGTTGGCGGTGGATTTCTCGAACGCGTATTCCGGCGTGTGCACGCCCACGACGACCAGGCCCTGGTCCTTGTACTTGTCGTACCACTGCTTCACGTGCGGCAGCGTGTTGAGGCAGTTGATGCAGGAGTACGTCCAGAAATCGACCAGCACGACCTTGCCGCGCAGGTCTTTCATGGCCAGCGGCGGGGAGTTCAGCCACTGGTTGATGCCGGCAAACTCGGGCGCCGTGGCGCTGGTGGCGGCGGTCTGGCTGAAAGCGGGTACGCCGGTGCCGACAACGTAGACGGCGCCGATGGCGAGGGCCGCAAGGGCGGCGCGGAAGGTCGTGCGCATGATGTGGAATCCCTGAAAGATTGGAAAGGGCGGCCCGCCCGCCGCTGATGGCCTGCATGGCGGGCCGTGCGGTGCGTCAGACCAGGTTCAGCTCGACGTGGATGTTGCCGCGCGTGGCCTTGGAATACGGGCAAAGCTGATGCGCGGCCTCCACCACGGCCCGCGCCACTTCGCGGTCCAGGCCGGGCAGGCTCACGTTCAGGCGGGCTTGCAGGAAGAACGCGTCGTCGGTGGTGCCCAGGTCGACTTCGGTGTGCAGCGACAGGTCAGCCGGCAGCTTGATCTTCATCTGGCTGGCCGCACGGCCCATGGCGCCGATGAAGCACGCCGACCAGCCCGCGGCAAACAGTTGCTCCGGGTTCGTGCCGCGGCCGTTGCTGCCCGGGGGCGACAGCTTCAGATTCAGGCGGTCGTCATCGCTGTGGGCCTGGCCATCGCGGCCGCCGGTGACGTTGACCTTAGCGGTGTACAGCACGTTTTCAATGCGGGTCATGGTGATGCTCCTAGTTGATTGATTGAAGGGGCGTTGGATTTGCGTCCCGGATACCGGGGCCACGAGACGCATTAAAGAAGGCCGACGTATCCCTGACGTAGCGCGGAAGGGCGTTTCTGTCAGGGCATGTATCTCTGTGGCGGCTGGATACAAACGCGTACAAGAAAGCCGCGTTGTCGGCTTATGGCGCAGGCCGATTCACGCCCAGCCCGTTGACCAGCGCTTGCTCAAGCTGCGTCGTGCCCCCGGAGGACAGCCGCGCCAGCAGGCCGGTATCTGCCCCGAACCCGATGACCGCCACGCCGCTCAGCACGCTCGCGCCCATGACGCGACGCGCCCATTCGCCCAGGCCCATGGCGCGCTTCATGGCCGTGAACACCCGGCCGCCCAGCCCCAGCGCGGCCGCGAGCGATGTGGCTGCACCCGCCGCATAGGCCGCCAGTGCCAGCGCACTCGAAATGCTGGTCCCCTTCAGCGCCACACCCGTCAACACCAGGCCGAGGATCGGGCCCGCGCATGGCGCCCACAGCATGCCCGTGGCCACGCCCAGCAGCAGGGAGCCCGTCACCGACGGTTCGGCCGAGGCATTTCCTGTGGAGGTTTGGCCCGCCAGCTGGTTGCCCAGCGCCACCGCCGGCCGCGCCATCAGATCGGCCAGCCTGGGCCATAGCAGCGACAACCCGAACACCGCCAGCAGCGCGAGCGCTGCAAACCGGCCGACTTCATTGGCGCGCACGGCCCATGCGCCGCCAGCCGAGAGCAGCGTGGCAAACGCCGCAAAGGTCAGCGCCATGCCGGCGAGCATCGGCAGCTTGCCGCGCAGGAAGGGCTGTCCCGTGCGGCTCAGCACAAAGGGCAGGACAGGCAGGATGCACGGGCTCAGGATGGTCAGCGCGCCGCCCAGGTAGGCAAGTATCAGCAGGCTCATGATGAACAGTCTCCGTAAGGGATTGGGATGCCGTCCATCAAACGCCGCGCGCGTCGCTGGCATGTATCGCCGTGGGGGCGATTTGTATCGGACTGTACAAAGGTGCTGGCCAGACGCATTCCGATACAAGGTGGGCGCCCTGCGTCACACGCAGCGGTGCAAAATGGCGCTGACTTTCCATCTTCCACGCGCCGAGGACACCCATGGACGCCCACGTCGACCACATCCTGATCGTCGATGATGATCGTGAGATTCGCGAACTGGTTTCGACCTATCTCACCAAGAACGGCCTGCGTGTGACGGCATCGCCCGATGGGCGGCACATGCGCGCGTTCCTGGAGGCCAATACCGTCGACCTGATCGTGCTCGACCTGATGCTGCCCGGCGACGACGGCCTGGTGCTGTGCCGCGAGCTGCGCGCCGGCAAGCACAAGGCCACGCCGGTGCTGATGCTCACCGCGCGCGACGACGAGACCGACCGCATCATCGGCCTGGAAATGGGCGCCGACGATTACCTGGCCAAGCCGTTTGCCGCACGTGAATTGCTCGCGCGCATCAAGGCTGTGCTGCGCCGCACGCGCATGCTGCCGCCGAACCTGCAGATTTCCGAAGCGGGCCGGATGCTGGCCTTTGGCGACTGGCAACTCGATACCACCGCACGTCACCTGATCGATGCCGAGGGCACCATCGTCGCCCTGAGCGGCGCGGAATACCGGTTGCTGCGCGTGTTTGTCGACCATCCGATGCGCGTGTTCAATCGGGACCAACTGCTCAACCTCACCCAGGGCCGCGAGGCCGAGATGTTCGAGCGCTCGGTCGACCTGCTGGTGAGCCGCCTGCGCCAGCGCCTGAACGACGATGCGCGCGATCCGGCCTACATCAAGACCGTGCGCAGCGAAGGCTATGTCTTCTCCAAGCCCGTGGAGATCAAGGAGGCACGCCAATGAGCGCACGTGCCTTGGCGTGGCCGCGCACGCTCGGCTCGCGCCTGTTCGTGATCCTGCTGGCGGGCTTGGTGGTGGCGTATGCACTGTCGTTTGCGGTGTTGTTTTCCGAGCGCTACATGAGCGCGCGCGAGGTCATGCTGGGCACGCTGGAAACCGATGTGTCCACGGCCATCGCCATCCTCGACCGTCTGCCCGCAGCCGAACGCCCGCAATGGCTGCGGCGCCTGAATCGCGGGAACTATCAGTACATCCTGGGGCCGGGTTCGCCCGGCGTGCCGGAGATGACGCAGCGTGGCAGGGACATCGCCGCGCGCATCAGCGAGGCCAGCGGCGGGCGCTTTCCCATCACGGTCGAGTCGATTCCCGGTGACGGCAAGCAACTGCAGGCGCACCTGACGCTCAGCGACGGCAGCACGCTCACCATCGACGTGCATCCGCGCATGACGCCCATCGCGCAGTGGTTGCCGTATGTGCTGCTGGTGCAGTTGCTGCTGTTGATCGTGTGCTGCTGGTTTGCGGTGCGGCTGTCCATCCGTCCGTTGGTGGCGCTGGCGGACGCTGCCGATGCGCTGAACCCCAGCGCGCAGACCCCGCCGCTGGATGAAACCGGCCCCACCGAACTGGCACGCGCGGCGCGCGCATTCAACGCGATGCGCCAGCGCATTGCCCGCTTTGTCGAAGAGCGCGTGCAGATTCTGGCAGCCATCTCGCATGATCTGCAGACGCCCATCACGCGCATGAAGCTGCGCGCCGAGATGGCCGAAGACTCCGAAGAGAAGCGCAAGCTGGTGCGCGATCTGGCCGAGATCGAGACGCTTGTGCGTGAGGGCCTGGCCTATGCGCGCACCGCCCACGGCGATGGTGAAAAGCCATCACGTATCGACGTGGGGTCGTTGGTGGAAAGTCTCGCGTATGACTACCAGGACACCGGCAAGCCCGTCACGCTGGAGCAGGACACCTCGGGCGCCATCGTCACGCGGCCCCATGCGCTGCGCCGCGTGCTGACCAACCTGACCGACAACGCCATCAAATTTGGTGGTGCGGCTGAACTGTGCGTACGCCGCGACGGCGAAGCCGTGGTCATCGAAGTGCGTGATCGCGGGCCCGGCATTCCGGAAGACAAGCTCGACGCGGTGTTGCAGCCGTTTGTGCGGCTGGAGAATTCGCGCAGCCGGGAGACGGGTGGCACCGGGCTTGGGCTGGCGATTGCGCAGCAACTGGCGGTGGCCGCGGGTGGGGTGCTCACCTTGCGCAACCGTGAAGGCGGCGGCCTTGTGGCCGAAGTCAGGCTCGGATGAACGCACGGTGGGCGTCAGTCGACCCAAACCGCAAGCTTTGGCACCCATATAGGGAAGCACCGATCTCAAACTCGAAAAAGGGCCCGTCAGGGCCTTTTTTGTTGTTGCGACTGTTGAGATTGTGTTGAGCCTGATGGGTCCAGGCTCGCCGTTCTCTTATGGTTGCGCTTCGAGCCACACTGAAAACAAGGATATTTCTGATGAACAAGACACTGCTTGCTGCCATCGTTCCATTTGCTCTGACGGTTGCCTCACCGGCTTTTGCCGACAACGTGGATTGCGGCACCAAGATCCGCGCCATCGAAACGCAGATCGGTGATGCCCAGAAGTACGGCAATACCAATCGCATCGCCGGCCTGCAAGATGCGTTGGCCAACACCAAGGCCCACTGCACGAACACCGGCCTGGCCGATCGCGCGGACCGCAAAGTCAGCGATGCGCGACGAGACGTCGAGAAGGCACAGGTGGACGTGCGCGAAGCCGAAGACAAACTGCGTGCGGCCCGCAACGACGGCAAGGACAAAAAGATCCGCAAGGCCGAGCGAAACCTGGCCGACAAGCAACGCAAGCTGCGTGAGAAGACCGCGGACCTGCGCAGTGCAGAAGCCGATCGGGCTGCCGTCAAGGGCTGATCGCTTCGCCAATGGACAAGGGGCTTCGGCCCCTTTTTTGCGCTCTTTTTTTGTCATGCCCGCCGACATATCGCTCAGATACACTGCGCAGCGCAGGTTTTCTGCTCCCAACGGAGGCTGAGGCATGATGGTCGAACGGTTCTTCGCGCAAACCTACGACGAAGCGCGCAGCAAATTTCTTGCAGCAGCGCAGGCGCGCGGGCTCGGCATCGAACGCCACGTCCATCCGAAGGCCCTCGGCCCGATGAGCGAGCCGCTCACGATCGACACCGCGTTGTTTTCCCCGCCGCAGGCGCAGTCTCTGGTGATCGTCACGTCTGGCGTGCACGGCGTGGAAGGCTTCTGCGGTTCCGGCTGCCAGATCGGCTTGTTGTACGACGATGCACTGTTCACGAGGCTGACGGCAGCCAACGTGGCGCTGCTGTTCGTGCACGCCGTCAACCCGCACGGCTTTGCGCACGTGCGGCGTGTGAATGAAGACAACGTCGACCTGAACCGCAACAGCGTCGATTTTGCAGAGGCGGCATCAGCCAACCCGGCGTATCTCGAGGTCGATCCGCTTTTGCTGCCGCCCGATTGGCCGCCCAGTGCCGCCAATCAGCTTGCGCTGCAACACTACATCGCCACGCGTGGCGAGAAAGCCCTGCAGGATGCAGCGACGATGGGCCAGTACCGCGTGGCCGACGGCATGTTCTACGGTGGCGCCGAGCCCTGCTGGAGCACACTGCAGATGCGCGAGATCGTGTCGCGGCACGGCGCCGGCATGTCCCGCCTGGTGTGGATCGACGTGCATACCGGGCTGGGCGCTTACGGCCACGGTGAGAAGCTGTTCGCCAGCCCCGATCCGGCCGAGCTCGAGCGAGCCATTCGGACCTGGGGTGCGGACGTTCGCCCGATTTCTGCGCCGGGCTCCGTATCGTCGGTGGTGAAGGGCGACCTGATCGGGATTGCGTACGCGTTGCCATCCGACATTGAGAAGACGTGCATCACGCTGGAGTTCGGCACGCTCGCGCCCATGGCGGTGCTGCAGGCGCTGCGGGCTGACCATTGGCTGTATCGGCACCCGCAACGCGGTGCCGCGCAGGCGGCCGGCATCCGTCAGGCACTGCGCGATGCGTTTTTTTGCGACGTACCGGAGTGGAAGGGCATGGTCCACGCGCAGACGCGCATGGCCGTACTGCAAGCCGTGGCGCGGTTTTCCGGGTAATCAGTCCCGCATGGGGCGGGGCGCGCGCACCGTCAGCGCACAACCGGCTGACGCGGCGATGATGGCCACGATGGCAATCCACTGCCGCCCTGTCAGTTGCTCGTGCAGCACGATGGCCCCGGCCAGCGCGCCGATGGCGGGCTCTAGGCTTAGCAGCACCGAAAACGTTTTGCCTGGCAGGTGCTTGAGCGCCACCATCTCCAGCGAATAGGGAATCGCACTCGACAGCACGCCGATGCCCAGCCCCGCCAGCATCAGCGATGGCGACAGCAGCGCCGAGCCCGCTTGCGCCACGCCAAACGGCAGGGCGAACAACGCGCCCACCGTCATCCCGAGCGACGTCGCCTGGCCCGCATGCAGGCCGCCCAGGTTTTTGCCGGTCAGGATGTAGAGCGCCCAGCACACGCCGGCCGCCAGCGCGTACGCCGCGCCCAGTTGGTCGACCTGGCCAACAGATTTGTCCGCCACCGTCAGCATCAGCAAGCCCACCACCGCCAGCCCGATCCACACGAAGTCGAGGGCCCGGCGCGACAGCACCACTGCCAGCACCAGCGGCCCCGTGAATTCAATGGCGATGGCAATGCCAATCGGCAGCCGCTGGATCGACAGATAGAACAGCAGGTTCATGCTCGCCAGCGTGACGCCATACAGGGCGATGCGGCCGGCATCCGCGCGGCTCAGGTGCAGGCGCCAGGGCCGCCAGAACGCCAGCAGAATCATCGCGCCGATGGTGACGCGATACGTCACGGTGCCGGCTGCGCCCAGCGCGGGAAACAGCGTTTTCGCAAATGAATTGCCCAGGCATACGGAAGCCATCGAGCCCATCAGTGCAAGAACGGGCATCCAGGGGGATGACGAAGACGAAGCAGGGGAGGAGGAAGCAGCGGAAGACATGGGGGATGGCGAGGGCGCCGGGGCGGCAGGGCAACGCCACAGCATAGCTGAGCACCGCCAAGCGTGCCTTGCGGCCCGATGTTTGGCGGTGCGGGCTATTCCGGAGGAACTACAGGGTGGCGGCGCTGGGGCGGATCACGTCGATCAGCAGCACACGCTGACCTTCGCGTTCACCATCGGGGCGTGGCGTCACACCGCGCTGCGGGCGCGGCGCGGCCAGCGGTGCCGGGTCTTCGGCGCTCATGCCAAACACCGCCAGCTTGGAGGCCGCAATGCGCTGCAGCGTGCCACGCACGCCCGGCACGTCCAGGTCTTCGGGGTCGAAGCCGGTGGTGGCTGTCCAGTCGTCGCGGGCAATGTCCTGCAGGCCGTTGGCCATTTCGAACTGCAGCGAGGCGCCAAAGCCCTTCTGCAGCGAATGCGTGCCGAGCAGGTATTCCGCTGTCAGAAAGCCGCGCAGCCGCGTCCAGAACGCCAGCGAGCTGATGTTGCCGCTCTTGAGCGCATGGCTTGGCGCAACTTCCCAACTGTGGTCGAGCAGCTTGTTGATCAGGCGGCCCCAGGTCGGCACGTCGGTGCCGGCGGAGCAGTCCTCCCCGGGGCCTTCCGGGCGAGCGAGCTGGCGCAGCAAGCCCGTGAACGAGCCCGAACCCGGGCGCACGCCACCGGCCTGCGGGCCCGATGGCCAGCGCCATTGCAGTGGCGAGGGTGGTCGGGCACCGGGCCACTGCGCGTACTGCTGCAGACCCATGCACGGCGTCAGGTAGCGCCATTGGCGCTGGTCCGGGCCGATGCGGCGCAGCGGCTCCAGATCGGTCGACAGTTCAAACTTGCCAAGGAAGGCGGCATTGCGCGACTTGATCGGCGAACGGGCGTACACGTTGAAGTCAGGCCAGCCCTCGTAGAGATTCACCTGCGGCAGTGCGTGGTGCTTGTCCAGCGCATCATCCGGCTGGTCGATGCGGCGAGCGGTGAGGAACAGCGCGCGGCAGTCCAGCGTGGGGACTGCGCCACGCAGGCGCAGCAGCACGAGCAGGTCGCCAAACTCAGCCGGGCGCGCTTCGGTGCGGGCGGGGTAGGCGTGTGGCTGCTCGTCGGGCCAGAAGGTGGTCAAGCGCAGGGCCGAGCCGGGAAATGCGCTGCGCAGTCCTTGCCGGAGCAGACGCAGCCCATCGGAGCGGCGCAGGATGCGCAGGATGGACAGATCGTCATGCAGGGCGGCGTCGGGGTGCGGGGCGCGGCCACCGTGTTCTGCAGCCAGCGCAAAGCGCCACAGCGCGGTGTCGCTCGCCACATCCTGGGCAGCCAGCTGCGCCGCGCTGGGGGCGGTTGCGGAGCGGGCACCGGACATCGGCTCACGGGCGCTGCCGCGGGGGTCTCCGGGGTGGTCTCCCGTCGCGGTCTCGGTGCGGGTGGTCGACCCGGCAATCGCGCCCAAAAGGCCCTCGTATGGCGGCCGGTTGCGCTCGGGCATGGTTATTCCAACGTTTGTTTGTATTGATTCCTCTGGCGCGCAGCATAGCACCATGCCGCATGCCGGAGAATGCGCCGGCGCCCCTACCCTCGTTGGGATGCGGTAGCCCGGCCAAGCCACGCGGAATGCGGTTTCCCCACAAAATCGGGGCCTCCCAAGAAGTAACGGCGGCGAGGCACATGTTCTTGAGTTGCGCGCGCGTGCATTGCACACGGGTATGGGCAAAAAAGAAGGCGCCGGCTTGCACCGGCGCCCTAAGAGACGGCACCCGCTCACAAGGAAAGGGTGCCGCCGCGCGTTGGAAGCTGCGTCATCGGCGGGCGGTCATTGCTCGCGGATCCACGTCTGCGTGCGGCCCAGCAGGCTGATACCCAGGAAGCCGCGTACGTTGAGCTTCTGGCCGTCTTCCGATAGCGACATTTTGGCGCTGTAGACCTTGCCGTTTTCCGGGTCCAGGATCTGGCCGCCATCCCAGTTGTTGTTGCCGTTCGGCTTCAGGCCCGTCAGGATGGTCAGCCCTTTGATGGGCTGGTCCTTGCGATCGTCCGTGCACTTGGTGCAGGTCTTGTTCTCGTCGCCGGGCACCAGGATCTTGCTGACCTTGCCCGTGAACACGCCGCCGTTATCGACGATGGTGACTTCGCCCTTTTGCTTGCCGGTGTTGTCGTCGATCGTCTTCCAGGTGCCGGCCGGGGTGGCCTGCGCGAAGGCGCTGCCCGCGGCCAGTGCAAAGGCCACTGCGCCGGCCAGGCGCGCGAGAGAGAGGTGAGTCGGTTTCATGGTGTGGTCTCCTTGTCAGAGTAGAAATAGAAAGAGGGGTAGGGCAGGCCGGCGCAGGCCTCGCAGGTCAATGGGTGCCGAGCGCGCCGGTCACGGTGGACAGCGGATTGCTGCCCGAGCCGCCCGTGGTGTTTGTGACACCGCCGAGCGCATTCGTAATGGGGGCGAGCGGGTTGCTGCTGCCGCCGGCACCACTCAATGCACCGGTGATGGGGGCAAGCGGATTGCTGCCGCCGCCACCACCCAGTGCACCCGTGATCGGTGCGAGCGGGTTGGTCGAGCCGCCACCGCCACCGTTCGCCAGGCCACCGGCGCTGGCCACCGTGGCGCCCACGGCGCCCACCACGCCGCCCACGTCACGCGTGAGTGGGTTGCCGCCGGCCGCGCCCACCTGCGCACCACCGGATTGCAGGCCGCCGCCCACCGTATTCAACGCACCGGCCAGCGGGCCGCCGAGCATGGTCGCGCCACCCGCCTGTTGCGTACCTTGGGCGACCTGCGATGACAGCGGCACGATCGCGTTGCTCGTCTGCTGCGTGATCTGCTGCACGGGGCCACTCGACGTGCCGATGGTGACGAGCCCGCCTGCACCCTGCATCACCTGGCCGAGCGCCGAGACACCGCTGCCCACCGGCGACGTCACCGGGTTCAGCGGCGCGAGCGGGCTGCCGGCCGCGCCGAGGTCCGACACCGTCTGCCCGGCGCTACCGACCGTCACACCGGCGGAGCGCACCACATCGCCCGAGCTCTGCACCGTGGTGCCGACCGGATCCGGCGTCGAGCCGATCTTGCCGAGCCCGTTGCTGATGCCGTTGCCGAGCACCTGCACGGTGTTACCCGCCGACGTAACGGTCGTGCCCAGATCCTTCTGTGCCGCCGTACCGCCGATGATGGGCACCGATGCCGTGCCGATCGTCGTACCGAGGTCGCTCACTGTCTTGCCGGTCTGCGTGACGACGTTGCCGCCGTTGCTCGCCACGTTGCCGACCGGCACCGCGCCCGGGTCGTTGTTGGCGGTCGACGCTGGTGTGTCACCGTTCGGATTGCCACCCGACGCGCAACCGGCCAGCGTCAGCACGGCAAGCGCCGCCGCGGCCAGCAGCGTGCGCGGCGAAACAGAAAGGGAAGAAGCATGCAGCGGGGTTTGAGTCTTCATGGTGTGTCTCCTTGTTAGCGCGGCCCGTACCGCGTAAAACCGCCGGGTGTCAGAAGAACGCGCATCTGGCGTCCAGCGGGCAGCATCCGCCTGCGTTTGCCGTCGAATGCAAAGAAAGCTCTCGGTTGCCTCGGTTGCGTTAGTGATGCGTCGTCGCTGTCACACCCGACAGCACGCCGCCCACCAACCCACCCACGGTGGAGCCGATGCTGCCCAGCCCACCCGATGACGCGCTCGCACCACCGGTGCTGCCCAGCGCGCCGACGCCGGGAATACCCGCCGTCAACGTGCCCACCGCCGATGTCACGGGCGCCAATGCACCGCCCAGTGCGCCAGTCAACGCGCCGCCCGGTGCGCTCGTTCCTGCCGACGGCGCCGTGGGTGATACCAGCGTCGACAGCCCCGTCGTCAGCGTGCCTACGGTGCTGACCGTGTTGCCCAGCGTCGACACCAGCGCGTTGCCCCCACCAGCCGACGTGATCGTGCGGCCCTCACTGCCGAGTGCGCTGCCCAGCGTCGTCAGTACCGTGCTGACCGGTGCGCCGAGACCCGTCGCTGTTGCCAGCGTCTGCGTCGCAGAAGTCAGCGTGGAAGTGAGCGGCACGATGGCCGTGATGGTGGTGGTCGTCACCTGCTCGACGGGGCCCGTCAACGTGGCAACCGGCGTGCTGCCAGTCGATCCGCCGCTGCCGCTGCTCGACCACGTCGGTGAACTCGACGCCGTGATCGACGGCTTGGATTGCGAATCGCTACCGCCGCCAAGTGATGTCCCCATGTCGCCGCCGCCGGAATTCGCGCACCCTGCCAGCACGGCAAGCGATGCCGCCGACAGTGCGCACTGCAAAAACATCCGTCGCCTCGGCGGGTTTGATTTCAACAAGAACGCCAGATCGCGCATCTTGTGCCTCCACTGCTCAGAACGCTTGTGTTGGACCCCTTCTGTCTTGCGCTCTTTGTTCGTCGGGTAGGTCATCGCAGTGCCGCTGGCGTAGCGAAGACCGCCCTGTCTTGTCACGGACCACGCGCAGGCCCGTGCCACACCGCCCGATCAATGCCGTGCTGATGGGGTGAGCGGATCGTGAAGTGAAACCGAATGACGTGGCAATCAGCGGCAACCTGACACGCCGATATGCGCTTGCAGCATTTCTTCAGCCGGATTTTCTATAAATCACGGTGGAAAGCCATTCTTCAGGGTTTTTGCATGCAGCAAAAATGGCCCGAGAATTGCCGTAGAACAATCCTTCTATCGTCGCAAAACCGCCTCGTTTCAAACGCGGTGGCACGAACTTTTCAGTCGTTGCTGAACAGGGTTTTCCCGCAATGTGCGAGGTGCCATTGCACGTGCGCATCACCATGACGACGCAACTGCGTGCGTGAGATTTTCACCAGCGTCGGCGACGCGCACATCAACACGCATCGCGGTGGTCGCGCGACATATCGCATCGCCATCGGCATGCAGTTACCCGATCGATCCACCTCGACATGCCACTGCATTTCGTTGATCACGCATCCGATGCGCGGCACGCGACTTGCGGCATGTCACGCATGTCGTCGTTGGCCATGTCGCGCATCGCAACGACATCGCGTTCGCACCGTGCGCATCGCACGCGAGTGAGGCACGCGTCGGAAGCGTGTCGCTCGCGTCGATCGACACGCGCGATACGTCGATGCACACGCGTGCAACGCGTCGACTACGCGCGAGCGCGCGAAAAATCCGCGCGTGTTGTCGCATCCACGCATCGTTTTTTTTCGACACGCATCGCGTTGCTCGCGCATCAGCGCGCACGACGATGCGTTGCTCGCACGTTGTTCATGCACGCGTACACGATCTGCATGCACGCGACAATGCGTGTTGCTGTAAACCGGCATGAATATTGGGTTTGCGGGAGGCGTGTGTCAGCGTTGAGCAACGCGTTGACGTGATGTTACGACGCAAGAAAATGCGCGTTCACGAAGGGGATCACCGTGCATGCGCGATCCAAATCGTATCGATGCACAGAGGCAACGCAATCCTTCACCAAAACTCACCGCGCTTTTTGCATAAATCTCTTAACATCACCGCGCAAACGAATTATGATTCGCCTTGACAAGACGTTGACTTCAATGCAAGGGCGCTTCGCGCGATCAACGACGATGAAGTTCCAAGCGACAAGTGAAAGGTAGTCGAGGAGCGTAACCACTTTGATGCACGCCACGCCGACAGGGCTGTTTAAACTCGGTGCCGTCTCTGCGATCCCCCCGTCGGGATGGGCGTACTACCCCCAAAAGAAAACGCGCGCTCTCCAGGTTTCCGCTGTCCGCAAAGTCACGCTGCAAGCGGCTTTGCAACCTACACAGCGATTCGCGCAAGATCAGATTTCGACCGGTGTGGCCACGATGCCCCGGTCCTCTCAATTAATGAAGACTCGCCGGATGCAGTTTGTTCGGCCGGCTGCGGTTGCGCACGTGTGTGCGGCCAAGGCGTGCAACTTGCTGCGTGTGTTTGCCGCGCGCGTTGCAGGTCTTTCTACCGAATTCATTAGCGTGCGACTGCCGTTGGGTGGCGCGCCGATGAATCGCTCGCTCGGTTGGTCTGGCGATGCCAATGCATCGTGGGATCGGGCCGGTCGGGTTGCTCAATCTCGATAGTTCGATACCCAATCTCGAAGGAGTTTCCCATGGCAACTGCTGCTAAGAAGAAACCGGCCGCCAAGGCCCCGGCCAAGAAGGCCGCTGCAAAGAAGGCTCCGGCCGCTAAGAAGGCTGCTGCAAAGAAGGCTGCTCCGGCTGCCAAGAAGGCACCAGCCAAGAAGGTCGCTGCAAAGAAGGTTGCAGCTAAGAAGGTCGTTGCCAAGAAGGCACCGGCAGCCAAGAAGGCCGCAGTGAAGAAGGTTGCCGCCAAGAAGGCACCGGCAGCTAAGAAGGCCGCAGTGAAGAAGGTTGCTGCCAAGAAGGCACCGGCAGCCAAGAAGGCCGCAGTGAAGAAGGTTGCCGCCAAGAAGGCTCCGGCCGCTAAGAAGGCTGCAGTGAAGAAGGTTGCTGCCAAGAAGGCACCGGCCGCCAAGAAGGCTGCTGCTAAGCCTGCTGCGAAGAAGGCCCCCGCTGCGAAGAAGGCACCGGCCGCCAAGAAGGCTGCTGCCAAGCCTGCTGCGAAGAAGGCTCCGGCGAAGAAGGCTGTCGCCAAGCCCGCTGCTGCTCCGGCCGTTGCACCTGCTGCTGCACCCGCTGCCAAGACCGCGCTGAACCCGGCTGCGGCATGGCCGTTCCCGACTGGCAACCGTCCGTAAGTCATTCTTACGACGGTGATCCTCCGGGACCACAGCGGCGCACACGTTGCGCCCACCTGACCGGATACTGCGTATCCGGTCCGCAAGACCAAGTGTCTTGCACCGCCCGCCGATCGGCTCACGCCCCGGCGGGCTTTTTCATGTCTGCGCGATTGCTCGTGCGCTTGTTCGTGCTACTCGTGCGGGCAAAAAAAAACCGCACCGGCGCGATGCCGATGCGGTGTGCTTGTGGCGCTAGACCGGTTGTCTAGTCGCGATCAGTGCGTCACGCGCGTCACGCCGCCGGACGACAGCAGGCGCACACGTTCGCCTGGGCGAAAAGCCTCGTCGGCGTCTTGCGTGATGGCGCGATACTCGCCGTTGTCGAGCCTGACGGTGATTTCGAGGCCGGGGCGCTTGTTCGCCTGACCTTCGATCGCGCTACCGGCGATGCCGCCGACGATGGCGCCCAGCACGCCCGCCGCCACCGAGCCGTTGCCGCGCCCGATGGCCGCTGCCGAACCGATGCCGCCGATGGCGCCACCGGCGATGGTGCCGACGCCGGTCTGTTCACGGTCGATCACGACGTTGCGCACGGAGTCGACCGTGCCAAAGCGCACCGTCTGCTCGCGCTGAGCCTGGCCCGATGTGTAAGCGCTGTTGGAGTTGGTGCCCATGGCGCAGCCTTGCAGGCCGAGCGCGGCGACCAGCAGGGTCGCGGCACCGATGCGATAGATGGGTTTCATGTGCGTTCCTTATTGATACCGGTACCCGAAAGCGGATTCAAAGCGCCGGGCAATCTCGTCGACGGGCAGGCCGTGATTCTGCGGGCCCTGGCAGGCGATTTTAAGCGAGCCCATCAGGCTGGCAAGCCGGCCAGTGGTTTCCCAGTCCAGACCGTTTTCGATGCCGTAGAGCAGACCGCCGCGGAAGGCGTCACCGCAACCGGTCGGGTCGACCACACGCTCGGCAGGCACGACAGGAATCTTATATTGCTTGCCGCCGGCGTGAATCTCCGCCCCTTCTTCCCCGCGCGTGACGATGAAGGCTTCGACGCGCTGCGCAAGCTCTGTCGCACTGTAGCCCGTGCGTGACAGCATGACCTGCGCTTCGTAGTCATTGACCACCACGTAGGTGGCGAGTTCAACGAAGCGGCGCAGATCGGCACCGTCAAACAGCGGCATCGCCTGGCCCAGGTCGAAGATGAATGGCACACCCGATTCGGCAAATTGTGTGGCGTGATGCAGCATGCCGTCGCGGCTGTCCGGACCGACCAGGCCCAGCTTGGCCGGCAGCGCATTCTTAACCGAATTGATGCTCGACTGGCTCATCGCGCCCGGGTGGAACGCGGTGATCTGGTTGTTGTCGCGGTCGGTCGTGATCATGGCTTGCGCCGTGAACGTGTCGGGAATCTCCGTGATGTGCTGCGTGGAGATGCCGAGCCCTTTCAGGTATTCGATGTACGGCCCAGCGTCTTGCCCGACGGTGCCCATGATGATGGGCTCGCCGCCCAGCAGCTTGAGCGAGTACGCAATGTTGCCTGCGCAGCCGCCGAACTCCCGGCGCATGCTCGGCACGAGAAAGGAGACGTTCAGGATATGAATCTTGTCGGGCAGGATGTGTTCGCGGAAGTGTCCGTCGAACGTCATGATGGTGTCGTAGGCAACCGAGCCGCAGATCACGCTGGCCATATTGAGGCGCTCCAGATATGACGCGGCCGCCCCAGTGGACGGCCGTGTGGTGAATGAGAGACCCGAGCTATCTCAACGCGAGTCTCGGTGCAGCTTACTTCAGTGCAGCGAGGGCTGCGTCGTAGTTCGGCTCTTCCTTGATCTCGGGCACGAGCTGGGAATACAGCACGTTGTCGTTGCCGTCGAGCACGACCACGGCACGCGCGGTCACGCCGGCCAGCGGGCCGCTGGTGATGTCGACGCCGTAGGCTTGCTTGAAGCCCTTGTCACGGAAGGTCGACAGCGGCACGACGTTCTCGATGCCTTCGGTGGCGCAGAAGCGGCCGGCAGCGAACGGCAGGTCGGCGGAGATGGAGAACACGACGGTGTTGTCCAGCTTGGCAGCGGCTTCGTTGAACTTGCGTGTGGAGGTGGCGCACACCGGGGTGTCCAGGCTCGGCACGATGTTCAGGACCTTGCGCTTGCCGGCAAAGTCAGCCAGCGAGACGTCTTTCAGGTCCTTGCCGACCAGCGTGAATGCCGGGGCCTTTGCGCCGGCGCTCGGGAATTGGCCGCCGACTTCGATCGGGTTGCCGCCAAGGGTCACGTTTGCCATGGTGTGCTGCTCCTTCGTTTTGATACGTGTTGGGGTGAGTTGGGATACCACTCAGGGGTAGAAAATCAGGACCCGATAGTTGGCCGTCGGGCGCTGGGACTGGAATCGTACCCGAATCGGCAGCTCACCGCGGGCGGGCAGGCCGGACTTGCTGTAAGCACGGTCGCTCGGGTTCAGATAATCGGCCGGTAGCAGGGCTCTGCGCGACAGCAGTTGGTCCTGCAGGTCGGTGGTAATCAGTTCGATGGCGGGCAACGCGACGGAGTTGCCGGCACGGTTGCGCAGCGTGGCGGTCAGCACGTACTGGTCGGACGCGTCCCCCTCCTGGCGTTGCAGTTGTGACGATTCGATCTGCAGCGCATCCAGGTCACGCGGTGGGGCGAGTTGGCAATGCAACGGCTGGCAGAGCGATTCCCACAACGGGCGGGTGGCCGGCACGCGGCGAGCGATTTCCGCGCGGCCGAGAAAGAGCACCTGTGCGATCGCCGTGACGACCAGCAAGCCGATCGCGATGCGCGCCAGCGCGCGGCGTCCGCTGGACTTGCGGACTTGTTCGCGCGCCTGCGCGGCCCGCAGGAAATCCAGCGTGGCAGCAGAGACACCGTGATTCGGCCCGCGCGCCTTGCGTGGACGCGGCGCGCCGGTCAGCGTGCGCTGCGGGGTCGGGCCGGTGGCCCCAGCGTGTTCATCATGCGTGCGGCGGACGTGGTTGCCGTGGCGGCGCGGCACCGGCGCAAACTGCGTGTGCGGATCGGGCTCGTGGCGCATCCACACCGAGTCGTGCTTCTCACTCTCGGGCTTGCGTGTTGTCGCGGGCGCTGGTGCCGGCACGATCACGGGTTCGGCCGGCAAATCCGCCGACAGCTGCTTCGGGACGGCCGCCGCGAACGTCTCTTCGTCGTCTTCGAGTTCGCGGATGGGCGGCAAGCCGTGGAACGGGTCGGCGGGCGGCGCGGGCGGTGCCGCTGCGGCAGGTGTGACCGGCTCCGGCGCAAGCGTGGGCGCCTCGGATTCTTCTGGCGTGGCCTCGGGCAGCGGGCGCGTATCGGGTGCGGTCGGTTGCGTGTCAGGGATGGGTGTCGCACCTTCCACTTCGCCCAGGTGGACCTCGGCGACACCGTCTTCGACGATGTTCTCTTCCCAGATCAGCGTCATGCCGAAGCCGTGGTCGTCTTCAGCGGCGGGCTCTGCTGCGGGCGGTTCCGCTTGTGGGGCGGGGGATTCTGCTTGCTGTGGCTGGGGCGACTCGGGCACGGGTACTGGTGTGCTTGAGGCCGGCGTGTGCGGTGCCGGGACAGCGGGCACGGTATCGGCGGGCGCTGGTGTGGCGCCAAGCTCGATCAGATGTGCGCGGCCGTCGAAGACATGGTTGCAGCGCCCGCAACGGACGAGTCCGCCGCGTAGCCGAAGCTGGTCGGCAACAACGCGAAATGCGGTTTGACAGTTGGGACAGCGGGCGGCCAAACGTGGCGCAGCTTGTGGCGCAGTTGCCATGCGGGACGAGGAGAAAAAAGCCGACCGCGCGAGTATTGCAGACAGTGACGCCAGCGTCGACCTTTGCGGGTGACGCTGGCGCGTAATCTCGCGAAATTACGCGGGCTTCACACCGTGCAGGCAGACCCAGCCGTCACGTGCACGCCACACCGTGAGCGGAATGGCCGACGCATAGGCTGCGGCCACTTCCTCCGCCTGGCGCTCCAGCACGCCCGAGAGGATCAGCCGGCCGCCCGGACGCACGCGTGCGCACAGCATGGCCGCCATCAGCTTCAGCGGGTTCGACAGGATATTGGCGACGACGAGGTCGAACGTGCCTTCCGGCGCATCGTCCGGCAGCGCGAACGCGGCGTCCACATGGTTGCGCTCGGCGTTGTAGCGTGAGGCTTCCACGGCGTTCGGGTCGATGTCGACGCCGACGGTTTCACCGGCACCGAGCTTCTTGGCGACGATGGCCAGGATGCCCGAGCCGCAGCCGTAATCCAGCGTGCGCTCGCCCGGCTGCACGTGTTGCTCCAGCCATTCCATGCACAGGCGCGTGGTCGGGTGGCTGCCGGTGCCGAAGGCGAGGCCGGGGTCCAGCTCCAGCACCACGGCGTCGGGCTCGGGCGCGTCGTGCCATGACGGCACGACCCAGATGTGCTCGCCGATGTGGATCGGCTCGAACTGCGATTGCGTTACGCGCACCCAGTCCTGTTCTTCGACTTCGCGCACGGTGTACGCAGGGATGGGCGAGAGCTTGATCTCGTTGGCTGCGGCTGCCACCAGCAGTGCCGGATCGGCATCGTCAGCCAGCAGCGCGACCACACGCGAACGGTTCCACGCCAGGCGGGTCGGCTCATGGCCGGGCTCGCCGAAGAGCGGTTGTTCTTCGGGCGTGTCGGCATCGGCATCTTCCACCGACACAGACAGTGCGCCGAGATCAAACAGCGCCTCGGACAACGCTTCGGCGTCGTCGCGAGACACTTCAAGTACGCATTCGCGGTACGTCACTTGCCGCCACCCTTGGCCACTTCCTGTTGCGCCAGACGGTGCTCCAGGTAGTGGATGTCGGTGCCGCCTTCGACGAAGTTGGCGTCGAGCATCAGGTCGCGGTGCAGCGGCACGTTGGTCGAGATGCCTTCCACAACCATTTCCGACAGGGCGATGCGCATGCGGGCGATGGCCTGCTCACGCGTGGCGCCGTACGTGATGACCTTGCCGATCATCGAGTCGTAGTTAGGCGGCACAAAGTAGCCGTTGTACGCGTGCGAATCGACGCGAACGCCCGGGCCACCCGGCACGTGCCACGACGTGATGCGGCCCGGCGACGGCGTGAACTTGAACGGATCTTCCGCGTTGATGCGGCACTCGATGGCGTGGCCCTTGAGCGTGATGTCCTTCTGGCGGAAGCGCAGCTTTTCGCCGGCGGCCACGCGGATCTGCTCCTGCACGATATCGACGCCCGTGATCATTTCCGTGACCGGGTGCTCGACCTGCACGCGCGTGTTCATTTCAATGAAATAGAACTCGCCGTTCTCGTACAGGAACTCGAACGTACCGGCGCCACGGTAGCCGATCTTCTTGCATGCCTCGGCGCAGCGGTCACCGATGCGCTCGATCAGGCGGCGCGGGATGTGCGGTGCCGGCGCTTCCTCGATCACCTTCTGGTGGCGGCGCTGCATCGAGCAATCGCGCTCGCCCAGCCAGATGGCGTTGCGGTGCTGGTCGGCCAGAATCTGGATTTCCACGTGGCGCGGATGCTCCAGGAACTTCTCCATATAGACTTCTGGATTGCCGAAGGCGCGGCCCGCTTCTTCGCGCGTCATGTTGACGGCGTTGATCAGCGCAGCCTCGGTGTGCACCACGCGCATGCCGCGGCCACCACCACCACCGGCGGCTTTGATGATCACCGGATAGCCGACCTTCTTGGCCGTTGCCAGGATTTCCTTCGGATCATCGGGCAGGGCGCCGTCCGAGCCCGGCACGCACGGCACGCCGGACTTGATCATGGCCTGCTTGGCCGACACCTTGTCGCCCATCAGGCGGATCGATTCGGGCGTCGGGCCGATGAAGGTGAAGCCCGATTGCTCCACACGCTCGGCAAAGTCGGCGTTTTCCGACAGGAAGCCGTAGCCGGGGTGGATAGCCTGGGCGTCGGTCACTTCCGCGGCCGAGATGATGGCCGGCATGTTCAGGTACGACAGCGGCGACGGTGCTGGGCCGATACACACGGCTTCGTCGGCTAGCTTGACGTATTTGGCTTCCTTGTCCGCCTCGGAATAGACCACCACGGTCTTGATGCCGAGCTCGCGGCAGGCGCGCTGGATGCGAAGAGCGATCTCGCCGCGATTCGCGATCAGGATCTTGTCGAACATCGTGTTCTCGCTACAAAAAGGGGAGGCGAGGGCGCTGTGGCTGGGCCGCATTCATGGGCCCGATGCGCTGGCTCGCGCTCGGATGCGGCACGCTGGGCGCCGCACGATGAGGGTCGGATGCCGGAAGATCAGCCGATGACGAACAGCGGCTGGCCGTATTCCACAGCCTGGCCGTTGTCGATCAGGATTTCCTTGATCACGCCAGCCTTGTCCGCTTCGATCTCGTTGAGCAGCTTCATGGCCTCGATGATGCAGATGGTCTGGCCTTCCTTGACAGTGTCGCCCACCTTGACGAACTCGGCGGCGCCCGGCGACGGCGAGCGGTAGAACGTACCGACCATCGGCGAGGTGACGATGTGGCCAGCCGGCAGGGCCGGAGCGGTCGGTTCCGCGCCGACGGCGGCCGGAGCGGCTGCCGGGGCCACGCCCACGGCCGGCGCGGCCTGCATCGGCATCGGTGCATATTGCATCGGCGCCATCACTTGCGGCGCCGACTTGACGATGCGGACCTTGCCTTCGCCTTCGGTCACTTCGAGTTCCGAAATACCCGATTCGGCCACGAGGTCGATCAGCGTTTTCAGCTTGCGCAAATCCATGAAGGTTCTCCTGCAGCGTCGGCGGTCTGGGGCAAGCGTTGCGCGCGAATGGCTCTTCGGCGGCGCATCGGTCAAAGGTGCTCCAGGCGCTGGCGTCGTTGCGTTGGTTAGGTGGTTGAAATAAAAGGGAAAGAGGCAGCTGACTGGCCGCCATGTAAATTGCTTATTGGTCCAGCAGGTAGTCCAGTGCGGCCAGATAGCCACGCCAGCCGAGCCCGCAGATCACGCCCACAGCCTGGTCGGCCAGATACGAATGGTGGCGGAACGGCTCCCGGCGGTGCACGTTGGACAGATGGACTTCAATGTACGGAATCGCCACCCCGGCCAGCGAATCGCGCAGGGCCACGCTTGTGTGCGTATAGGCCGCCGGGTTGATGATGATGAATTCGACGCCCTCGCCCTTGGCCGCGTGGATGCGATCGACGAGTGCCCCTTCGTGGTTGGACTGGAAATGCGCCAGCGCGACACCACGCGTTTGGGCACGTTCGACCAAGGCGGCATTGATGTCGGCCAGCGTGGTCGCGCCATAGACTTCCGGCTCTCGTGTGCCGAGCAGGTTGAGGTTCGGGCCGTGCAGGACAAGCACGTTGCGAGGCGCTTTGGCGTTTGGTTTGTCAGCCACGATTTGACGGGTTGAGCGAAGTTGGGCGCAATTTACAGCAACTTAGAATGCTTTGTCTAGTTTTTGCTAAAAAACTATCGAAGAATCGGTGTTTTCGCCGATGTTGCCGCCGCCGCTCGGCGTTTTGCGCAAGAAGAAGGGGATTTGCGCGCACATGACCGATATATGACGTTTTTGAACGTTCACGTGCGTTGCAGCGCGTCCCGCAGCTCCTCAGCGTGCACCCGCCCCATCTTTCTGAAGGTGATCTCGCCACGTGCATTAAGGATCACTGTGAATGGCAGGCCGCCCACTTCGTTGCCAAACTGGCGCCCCAGTTCGGTGCCACCAAAACCCGCCACCGCAATCGGATAAGCCACCGGTACCTTGTTCAGGAACGTCTGAATATTGGCGGCCGTATCGATGCCAATGCCAACAAACTTCACCTTGGCCTTTTGCTCCTGGGCCAACGCCGACAGTTCCGGCATCTCTTCCACGCAAGGACCGCACCATGGCGCCCAAAAATTAATCACCACGGCTTGGCCCCGAAAGGCCGCCAGATCCAGTGGCGTACCGTTGGCATCGGGGAGCTTGCTGCCGTAAAACGCGGCGACGGCGTTGTCGGCAGGCGTTTTCGGCTCCGTGGCGCGATGCCCAGCGTAGACGCCCAGCGCCGCGGCAATCAGGCCGGCGATCAGCAGGGCAATCAGGGTGGTGCGGCGGGACATGGTGTGCGGTCTCTCTATATATACAGAGGCGAAGCGTGCGGGATTGTACTCCTGTCGGCTGGCTAACCCGCCGAAAGGAGGGCGCGCACCGCTGTGGCGTCCCCGCGTTGGGTTTTGCCGCTGGCATCGGCACGTCGGGCGCCCCGCACATCGTTCATGTCATATAGGGCGATGTGGACGCCGACCGGTGTGCCGGTTTCCGCGCGCAACTCACGGGCCAATTCCCGCGATTCGGGGCCCCCAGGCCATTGGCCGCGCCATAAAAAGCTGAGGGTTTCCACCTCTTCGTGACCCGTGCGGCCCGCAAAATGGGCGCTTTCGGTGGTGTCGAAATCCACGCCGGCATTGAGCAGGAAGATCGCCACATCCTTCGGGCTGTCGCAGAACACTTGCAGGTGGATGTCGGAGTGCTCGCTGGCGGTCCCATTGAAAACTGCGCCGGCCAGGTACGGGTGATACGTCTCCAGCCCGTCCATCAGCAGCAGGGCGATGCGGCGCAGCAACGCCAGCACGCGCGGCTGGGATTCAGCCTGGAACAGCGCCTGGTATTCGCGGACTTCCGTTTCAACCTGCTCGTTATCTGGCAGCCACTCGCCGGCGGTGCGCGATTCGGTGCCAAGGACCTGGCGCGCCGCCTTGCGCTTGGCGGTGGCGTAGTCGGCACCATCCTCCGCAATCATGCGGGCGGCGACGGCGGCAATTTCTTCCCGCACACGGGCGGGATCGAGGGTGGGGCGTCTGGACATGGCTCTATTTTACTGAAGCGCGTAAGCCGGCCTGAAGCGGCAGGTACAATGCCGCGCAACGAAGTTGAGACGGCTCCCATGCATATCCACATCCTTGGAATCTGCGGCACCTTCATGGGCGGCATTGCCCTGATCGCCCGCCAAGCTGGTCACCGCGTGACCGGCTGCGACGCCAACGTCTACCCTCCGATGAGCACCCAGCTCGAAGCCCAGGGCATCGAGCTGATTGAGGGCTTTGACCCCGAACAGCTGTCCATCGGTGCGGATCTGTACGTGATCGGCAACGTGATCTCGCGCGGCAACCCCCTGATGGAAGCCATTCTGGATCGCAATCTGCCCTATGTTTCGGGCCCGCAATGGCTTGGCGATAACGTCCTGCGTCAGAAATGGGTGCTTGCCGTAGCAGGTACGCACGGCAAGACGACCACCACGTCGATGCTTGCCTGGATTCTGCAGGACGCAGGCTACAACCCCGGCTTCTTGGTCGGCGGCGTGCCGCGCAACTTCGGACTGTCGGCGCGGCTGACGGACTCCGATTTCTTCGTGATCGAGGCCGACGAATACGACACGGCGTTCTTCGACAAGCGCAGCAAGTTTGTCCACTATCGCCCCCGTACCGCCATTCTGAACAACCTGGAATTCGATCACGCCGACATCTTTCCCGATCTTGCCGCGATTGAAACGCAATTCCATCATCTCGTGCGTACGGTGCCCGGCCAGGGCCGCCTGCTCATCAATGGCCGCGAAGACAGTCTGAAGCGCGTACTTGAGCGCGGATGCTGGTCCGAAGTTGAGTCATTCGGTACAGAAGACGGCGCCGGCTGGAAAATCGCTAATCTGGGCGAGGACGACAGCTTCGATATTGTCTTCAACGGCCAAACGCAGGGACGGGTGCGATGGGCGCTCCAGGGCGACCATAATCGTATGAACGCGCTGGCTGCCATCGCCGCCGCCCGCCACGTGGGTGTGCCGCCCGCACAGGCCATTGAAAGCCTGGCCCGTTTCGAAAATGTGAAACGCCGCATGGAAGTGCGCGGCACGGTCAATGGGGTCACCGTCTACGACGACTTTGCCCACCACCCGACGGCCATTCGCACGACTATCGAAGGCCTCCGCCGCCGGGTTGGTCCTGGTCGCATCCTGGCGGTGCTGGAACCGCGCTCCAATACGATGAAGTTGGGCGTGATGAAACAAGCGCTTCCCGACAGCTTGTCGGGCGCCGATCAGGTGTTCGCTTACGGCGCTGCCAACGGGCGTGACGCCATCGGGTGGGATCTGGCCGGTGCGCTCGCACCGTTGGGCGAACGCGCCACGGCGTTTTCGGATCTGGCGGCCTTGGTCGACGCGGTGACCACTGCTGCTCGCCCGGGCGACCACGTTCTAGTGATGAGCAATGGCGGGTTCGGCGGCGTGCATCAGAAGTTGCTCGACGCGCTAGATACGGCAAACTGACTCCGATATGTCGGCTTCCATCGTCTATCTGCACGGATTTCGCTCATCGCCGCACTCCTTCAAGGCGCAGTTGCTGGGTAAGCGTATGGCCTCAATCGGATTGGCGGACCGTTATGTGTGCCCGACGTTGCCAGTCTCGCCACGCCAGGCAATGGTGGAAGTCGAGGCCTTGCTCGCTGACCTGGGTACGCAGGACGGCGCTAAACCGATGCTGATTGGCTCATCACTGGGTGGCTTTTACGCTACCTGGTTGGCGGAGCGCCACGGCTTGCGTGCCGCGATGCTGAACCCGGCCACGCGGCCGGAGCGCGATCTCGCCAAGTACGTGGGCGAACAACCGCTTTGGCATGGCGGGGGCACCATTCGCGTCGAACCACACCATCTGTACGAACTGCGTGCGCTGGCCGTGCCTACCATCTCGCAACCCGAGCGTTACTACCTTCTTGCCGCGACCGGCGACGAGGTGCTCGACTACCGCGAAATGCTGGCGCATTTCCCCGGCGCCACGACCCGGCTGATCGACGGCAGCGACCACGGCATCAGCGATTTCGCCCAGTACATGGACGAAGTGCTCGCCTTCTGCGGCGTTCCTGCCGATTTGCTGGCCGCGCATCCGTTCGATAGCGCGGCATGACGGAATTCCCGTCGTACCCGCGCAGCCTCTGGCGCAGCGCGTTGCCCCCAGCTGTCGTCTACGGCCGGCATTGGGCGCGCTGGGCGGTGGGCGCCGATTCCCTGACCGCGCGCCTGCGTGCCGCGTCGTCGACTTTTCGCGTGCAACTGCTCGGTCAGCAGCGTGCGATGCCGCTGCGCGATGAGTGGCGTTGCCTTGGCATGGTGGGCCCGGCGCAAACGCTGGTCCGCGAAGTTTTGCTGATTTGCGACGACATTCCTGTGGTGTATGCGCACACCATCGTGCACCCGCGTAGCGTGGCGCTGGACTGGCCATTTCTGAAGGCGCTGGGGACGCAGCCGCTCGGGCACTCGCTCTTTGCCGATCCGCGCGTCGAGCGGGGAAAGTTCGAGTTTGCGCTGTTGGATGGGCGCCACCCGCTCGTCCGCCGTGGACAAGCGGCGCTGGGCGATGCGCCGATGACGGGCACAGCGCGGCTGCCTGCGCGCCGCTCGGTGTTCCGGCGTGGGGCGAGCGCGATGCTCGTGACGGAGGTTTTCCTGCCGACGCTGGCGGATTTCCAACCGCCCCGGTAAGCGTATTTCGCGGGCCGGGCGGCCGGCCGGTGCGGTATCATCGCCCCCAACTTTTTGTCGCCGCGCGCTGGGCCTTCGGTGCCCGAACAGGCGGCTTATTCACTTCATTCAAAGCGGCGCGCTGTCGTTTGGGCGCCGCCATCCAGACAAATCCATGCAGTTGCTGTTTGAAGAAGGCGGCGAGATCCGCGCGGGCACCGTGTTGTCCCAGCAGGGCGAGGCCTATCAGGTTGAGTTGCCGAGCGCCAAGCGCACCAAGGTCAAGTCGCGCGATGTGCTGCTGCAGTTCACCCAGCCCTCGGCCGGTGAACTGTCGAAGGCCGCGCAGTCGCTGTCGGCGGATATCGATCTGGATTTCCTGTGGGAATGCGCGCCGGCCGATGAATTCGGCTTTACCGACCTGGCGGGCGAATACTTTGGCGCCGGTGCCGACGCGACCCAACAAGCCGCGCTCGCGATGGCGCTGCACGGTTCGCCCGTTTACTTCCGCCGCAAAGGACGCGGCCGCTACCAGCGCGCGCCGGAAGATCAACTGAAGGCTGCGCTCGCCGGGCTGGAGCGCAAAAAGCAGCAGGCCGCCCTGCAAGCCGAATACGAAGCGGAGCTGAAGGCGATGCGCTTGCCCGAGGCGTTCCGCGGCAAGACCCTGCAGCTGCTGTTCAAACCTGACAAGAACAGCCTCGAGTACAAGGCACTCGACGCGGCCTGCACGGCGCTCGGCCTGTCGCCGATGCGGCTGATGGTGGCGGTGGGTGGCGTCGCCAATGCGCGCGCGCTGCACGAGGCGCGCTTCCTCTCGGAGTGCTTCCCGAAAGGTACCGGCTTCCCCGATGTGACCGTGCCCCAACCCGCGCTGGAGTTGCCGGCGGCGGATGTGCGCGCCTTCTCCATCGACGACGTGACCACCACGGAAATCGACGACGCCATCTCCGTCACGCCCATCGACGATGCCACAGTGCGCATCGGTATCCATATTGCGGCACCCGGCTTTGGCATTCAGCGTGGCGATGCGTTGGACGCCATTGCGCGCCAGCGCCTGTCGACGGTGTATTTCCCCGGCGACAAGATCACGATGCTGCCGGAGTCGGTGGTTGATCGGTACACGCTGCAGGAAGGGCGCGCTTGCCCGGCGCTGTCGCTGTATGCGACGGTCGATCGCGCTACGTGGACGGTCACGGCCAGCGAAACGCGCTGCGAATCCGTGACGGTGGCGGCCAACTTGCGCCACAACTTGCTCGACGATGTGATCACTGCCGAGGCACTGGCCGACGGCTCGGGCGAGTACCCGTTCAAGGCCGAACTGATGGTGCTGTGGCCGTTTGCGTGCGCTCTGTACGACGCCCGCCAGCAGGCGCGTATTGCCAGCGGCCTCAAGCCCGAGGGCGCGCAGAAGGGCGACTACTCCTTCTACATTGACCCGATTGCCGAGGCCGACGGTGGTGGCGAGCGTGTGCGGATTGAACAGCGCAAGCGGGGTTCGCCGCTGGACAAGATCGTCGCCGAGATGATGATCCTGGCCAATAGCACGTGGGGTCGCATGCTGGCCGACGCCGGCGTGCCGGGCATCTACCGCACGCAGAAGGCGTGGGGCATGCACCGCACGCGCATGCAGACGTATCCGGCGCCGCACGAAGGGCTGGGCGTGGCGCAATACGCGTGGAGCACGTCGCCGCTGCGCCGCTATGTCGACTTGGTCAACCAATGGCAGATCGCTGCCGTGGCACAGCATGGCGTGACCGCCAAACTGGTCGCTCCGTTCAAGCCGAAAGACGCCGACCTGCTGGCTGCTGTGGCCGACTTTGAAGCCACCTACGCCGCCTACGCCGAGCACCAGTCGACCATGGAGCGCTACTGGTGCTTGCGCTGGCTCAAGCAGGAAAACCGTACGCGCATGCAGGCCGTGGTGCTCAAGGAAGGCGCTGTGCGCTTCGACGATATTCCGCTGGTGACGAAGGTGCCGGAATTGGCGCAGACGGCGCGTGGTACGCACGTCGTGCTCGATATTCTGGACACGGACGAGATCGGTCTGGAAGTGTCGTGCCGAGTGGTGGAAATTCTCGCGCCCGCAGCCGATGCCCAGGCAGAAGCCGAGGCCATCGAAGAGGAACTGGCTGAAGCGGAAGCCGACGCGTCCGACGCGCCGGCTGAGCCACAACCGGCAGCCGATGAAGAAGAGGCCCGTGCGGAGGCCGCTGGCGGTGCCGATCCTGCTGTGGCGCCGCCGCCGCAGGGCGACGAGAGCGGTGGAACGCCCGCCGCCGCCTAACTACAATCGCAGTCTGACCGTTATCTCGCGCACGCCTTTCTCTCCTCGCCCAGGAACCGACCCTCATGGCCGCCCTCGCAAACCGTCCGGATTGGTCCGGCAGCAGCACGCTCACCAAGGCGCTGGTGGTGTCGCTGGCCGTGCATGTGCTGCTGCTGTTCGTGCGCGTGGTGGCGCCCGAGGCATTCGACATCAAGCGCGATGATCCCGGGCTGGACGTGGTGCTGGTCAACGCCAAGTCCTCCACCGCGCCGTCCAAGGCGACGGCCGTGGCACAGGTCAACCTGAACGGCGGCGGCGAGTACGACCAGCAGCGCGCCACCACACCGCTGCCGGCTGATACGAACGAGCAGACCGGCGATTCCATCAAGCTCACGCAGCGCCGTCTTGAGTATCTCGAACAGGAGCAGCGCCGCCTGCTCACGCAATCGAAAGACCGCGCGCCGCTGGTCAATGATCGTCAGGTCAAGCCGGGCGAGCGCCCGCAACCGTCGCCCACCAACGGCACGGACGACCGCACCACGCAGGATGAAATCGCCCGTCTGCAGGCCGAGATCGACCGCAACCTCGAGAATTACGCCAAGCGTCCGCGCCGCAACGTGCTGACCGCCGCCAGCGCCCGCCAGGTGGACTACGCTCGCTATTACGACGCCGTGCGCCGCAAGATCGAAACGCGCGGCACCGCCAACTTCCCCAGCCAGAACGGCCACCCGCTGTACGGCGAGTTGATCCTCGTCATCAGCATCAACCGCGAGGGCCAGCTTGGCTACAACCAGGACGGCTACAAGATCGAAGGCATTGAAGTGGCCAAGAGTTCCGGCAATCCGGCGCTGGATCGCCAGGCCGTGGCGATCGTGCGGTCTTCCTCGCCGTTCGGCGCCTTCCCGGCAGAGATGCGCAAGCGCGTCGACATTCAGGATGTCGTCGCAACGTTCAAGTTCACCCGCGCAGGCCTGGAAACCCACCTGCAGACCCGCTGAGGTCGTCGTTTATGTCGTCGTTTCAAGAGGCCATCCTCGCCGCCGCGAGCGCGCCCCCCACAGATCGTTATGGCGTGATTGGCAACCCGATCTCGCATAGCAAGTCGCCCACCATCCATGCCGCGTTTGCCCAGCAGACCGAGCAGCTCATCCGCTACGACCGCATCTACGCCGAGCTGATCGCATTTGAAGAAACCGTGCTGACCTTCGTGCGCGAAGGTGGCCGTGGGCTCAATGTGACGGTGCCGTTCAAACTCGATGCGTACGCGATGTCGACGTCGCTGTCGCTGCGAGCCGAATCGGCCGGTGCGGTCAACACGCTCAAGTTCGACGGTGACGAAATCTTTGGCGACAACACCGATGGCGTCGGCCTGATGCGCGACATCACGCACAACATCGGCAATTCGCTGCAAGGCGAGCGCGTGCTCCTGCTGGGTGCCGGCGGTGCAGCCCGCGGCGTGTTGCTGCCGCTGCTGGAACACAAGCCGGCACGCGTGTTCGTTGCCAACCGCACGGCCGATCGCGCGAACAAGCTGGTCGATCGCTTCGAGGTCTCCGCCAAGCTGCACGAGGTTGAACTGGTGGGCGGTGGCTACGACGAGCTTGCCGTGGATGACGTGTTTGACGTCATCATCAACGCCACGGCCGGCAGTTTGCAGGCGGTGGTGCCGCCGATTCCTTCCACGGCGTTCGGCCCAAACGCCTTGGCCTACGACATGATGTACGGCTCGCGGCCGACGGTGTTCATGGAGTTCGCCAAGCGCAATGGCGCACGTGCCTGGGATGGCCTCGGCATGCTGGTGGAGCAGGCGGCGGAATCGTTCTTCGTCTGGCGCGGCGTGCGTCCGAATACGGCGCCCGTGCTGCTCGCCATGCGTGAAGGGCTGCAGGGCGAAGCCGCTGTCGCCGCGCGCGCCCAGCGCTGAACGAGAGCAACCTCCCGCGATGATGCGTTGGCTCGGCTATGTGATCGGCTGCTTTGTGGCAGGCGTGGTCGCGCTCAATCTGTACTTCTTCGCGGCGATCGCCAGCTGGCAGGTGTTCGATCCGTCATCCACGGCATTCATGCGCGCCGAGCGCATGCGCCTGTGCGGCGCCAACGTCTTCACCTGCAAGATCGATCATCGCTGGGTCGGGTACGACCAGATCTCGCGCAACCTCAAACGCGCCGTCATCGCCAGTGAAGATGCAGACTTCGTCTCGCACAGCGGCTGGGAAGTCGACGCCATGCTCGACGCGTGGGAGAAGAATAAGAAGCGCGGCCACGTGGTCGCCGGCGGTTCCACCATCACGCAGCAGTTGGCCAAGAATCTGTTCCTCTCGGGTGAGCGTCATTACCTGCGCAAGGGCGAAGAGCTTGTCATCACGTGGATGCTTGAGTTCTGGCTCGACAAGGAGCGCATTCTCGAGATCTACCTGAATTCGGTGGAGTGGGGCGAGGGCGTGTTCGGTGCAGAAGCCGCCGCGCAGCATTACTTCAAACGCCCGGCTTCGCAATTGACGGTGGGGCAGGCGGCGCGTCTGGCGGCGGCGCTGCCCGCGCCCAAGTGCTTCGACAAGAAGAGCTACTGCGCCAACGTGCACGTGAACTTCACGCGCAAGGCCACCGTCATCGCCAACCGCATGGGCTCCGCCACGCTGCCGGACTGATCCGGCCCCCGCGGCTGCGAGCGCTTACTTGAGCCAGCCCTTGCGCCGGAAATACACCAGCGGAATCGCCGCCGACACGATCATCATCACGATCGCATACGGGTAGCCCTGGGCCCAGTCCAACTCCGGCATCACCTTGAAGTTCATGCCGTAGATCGAGGCGATCAGCGTGGGCGGCATCAGCGCCACCGACACCACCGAGAACAGCTTGATGATCTTGTTCTGGTTGATGTTGATGAAGCCGACCGTGGCATCCATCAAGAAGTTGACCTTGTCCGACAGGAACGCCGTGTGGTTCTCGATCGAGTCGATGTCGCGCAGCACCTGGCGGGCTTCGTCTTGCTGATCGGTCGAGAGCAACTGGCTGCGCAGCAGGAATGAGATCGCGCGGCGCGTGTCCATCACATTGCGGCGGATGCGGCCATTCAAGTCTTCCACCCGCGCGATGATTTCCAGCACGTCTGCGGCGGCGGCATCCGTCACTTCATCGGCCAGCACGCGTTTGCTGGCGTCTTCCAGCCGTTCGTACACTTCTTCGATGGAGTCCGCCGAGTATTCCGCGTCGGTGGCGTACAGGTCCATCAGCACGTCTTTGGCGTTGCGCACCGAGCCCGGGCGCAGCCGAGCACGCATGCGCACCAGGCGGAAGGCGGGGAGGTCTTCGTCGTGGATGGAGAAGAGCACATCCTTGGTCAGCACGAAAGCCACGCGCACGTTGCGTGAGGTGGTTTCTTCGTCGAGCAGAAAGTCGGTACGGATGTGGATATGGCCGTCTTCGCCTTCAAAATAGCGGGCGGAGGCTTCCAAGTCCCCCAGTTGTTCCAGTTCCGGGAGCACGACGCCGTAGGCTTCCTTGATCCACGCCAGCTCCTCGTCGTCGGGGTCGATCACGTCGATCCAGATCGGCTTGTGTTGCAGGAGTTCGCTGCGTTCTTCGACCTGTTCTTGCGCGAGACGGCCTTTTTGCACGACGAACAGGTTGATCATGCGCGGGTTCCTTGAAGCGGGGGCAGTGGATGGGCAGAACGAAAATCGCGGCGAGTGTAGCGTAAAGAAGCGGCAGATTCAGCCAGAAACCGTGACTTCATGCGCACGCGTGGGCTCGATGCCACGCCAGGAAGATGCCGCCACCGGGCGTGCCGGCGGGTAAAATGCAAGCAAGTCATGCGGCAGTCCGGCCGCGTCCTCACATTCCCAACACCATGCGATTCACCGAACAACTGGCTGCCGCCTGGCAGCGCAATAACTCCCTGCTGTGTGTCGGGCTCGATCCCGACCCGGCGCGCCTGCCGGCGTCGTTGACCGGCACGGGCGGGGCGATCTTCTCGTTCTGCCGCGCCATTGTCGATGCGACCGCCGACCTGGTCTGCGCCTTCAAGCCACAGATCGCCTACTTCGCCTCGCAGCGCGCCGAAGACCAGCTCGAGCAACTCATCAGCTACATCCACGAGGCGTATCCGGGCATCCCGGTGATCCTCGATGCCAAGCGTGGCGACATCGGCTCCACCGCCGAGCACTACGCAAAAGAGGCCTTCGAGCGCTATGGGGCCGACGCCATTACCGTCAGCCCGTACATGGGTTTCGACTCGATGCAGCCGTACCTCGCGCATGCCGACAAGGGTGTGATCGTGCTGTGCCGCACGTCCAACGCCGGCGGCAGCGATGTGCAGTTCCTCGAAACGGGTGGCCGCCCGGTCTACCAGGTCGTGGCCGAGCGCGCGCGCGACGTGTGGAACACCAGCGGCCAGATGGGCCTGGTGGTGGGCGCGACCTTCCCGGAAGAGATTGCCAAGGTGCGCGAGATTGTCGGCGACATGCCGCTGCTGATTCCGGGCGTTGGCGCTCAGGGTGGCGACATCGAAGCGACCGTGCGCGCTGGCCGCACCGCCGATGGCACCGGCATGATGATCAACTCGTCGCGCGCCATCCTGTACGCCAGCAGCGACAGCGATTTCGACGATGCTGCCCGCAAGGTCGCCCAAGCCACCCGCGACCAGATCAATCAGTTCCGCAACTGATCGACGCTGTCGGTCCGGTTGCGGCGAGAGCGAGGACGCCATGACCACGCACCCGCATCACCCTGCCGCCGGGACCCACCGCGAGGAAACCGGCAAGGACCCGGACCGCAAGCTCGAGAAAGAGCGCGACGATACTCACGAGCATGAAAGGACGCGTCGCGATCATGACCGCGACCGTCGTCACGAGCACGACCACGAACATCAGCCGGAACACGATCACGAATCGCCCCACCGGCCTGATCACCCGCGCGAGGGTGGGCGCGGTTTCGACGCCTAGGCCTCCGCCGTATCCAGAAAATCGAGCAAGCCACGCAGCGCATGCTCGGCGGCTTGGAGGCGAACCTGCTTGCGATCGCCCTTGAAGTGGCGCGTTTCCACGCGGGTTTGCAGGCGGTTGCTCCAGCCAAAGCACACCATGCCGACGGGCTTGTCGGGCGTGCCGCCCGTGGGGCCCGCCACGCCGGTAATCGCCACCGCCACCTGTGCGCGGCTGTTGAGTACAGCGCCTTCGGCCATCGCATGCGCCACCGGCTCACTCACCGCGCCGTGTTCGCGGATCAGCGCTGCCGGCACGCCCAGCATCTGCGATTTGGCCTCATTCGAATACGTGATGAAGCCGCGTTCGAACCACGCAGAGGATCCCGATACGTCCGTGATGGCGGCAGATACCAGCCCGCCGGTGCACGATTCGGCGGTTGCCGCCATCAGGCTACGCTTGTGTAGCGTGTCGCCAACCAGTTCGGCCAATTGAGCCAGGGCGCGGGTTTCAGCCATTGCAGTACCTTCCGGACTTCAGACTTCGGACTTCAGAACGAGCGCCACAGCGCAAACACGAGCAGCGTGTAGAACGCCGCAAGGATGTCATCAACCATCACGCCATAGCCGCCGCGCAGGCCAAAGCCCTTGAGCTTGCGGTCGTAATAGCGGATGGGTGCGGGTTTGACCATGTCGAAAAAGCGGAACCACAGGAAGGCCGCAAACTGGCCCCCCAGCGTGGTCGGTGTGACAAGCGCCAGCACTAGCCAGAACGCGATGATCTCGTCCCACACCATGGCGCCGTGGTCCGCGACACCGAGATCGCGCGATGTGCGAGCGCATGCCCAAATGCCGATGACAAAGCCGATGGCGGAGATCAGCAGCCAGCCCGGTCCGGAAATCCACCGCGCCAGTACCACGTAGATGAGCCATGCGTACAGCGTGCCCATCGTGCCCGGCATGATGGGCGACAGCCCGGACCCAAACCCCAGCGCCAGAATGCGCGCCGGATGGCCGAACATGAAGCGCGCCGTGGGGCGGCGCACTTGCGCCGTCTGGCCGGCTTCGAGCACGACGGTTTCAGGCTGGCCCGGCGCGTTAGAGGGCGAGGGTGGCGGTGGGAACGGTGCGGAAGACATCATGATGCAGACGAAAAATGATCGAAGCTGCCGTGCGTAAACGTAACGGGCGCGCCTTGCCTATCCACCAGGCGCAAGCCAGGTTCGGCGTCGATATGGCCGATGCGGGTGACGGCAACGCCCGCTTGTTGGCCCGCGACGAGCACAGCGTCGCGCGCCTCGGCGGGAGCGGTGAAGCACAGTTCGTAGTCGTCGCCACCTGCCAGCGTGCATTGCAACTGGCGGGCTGCGGGGTGCGCGGCCAGCGTTGGCGAACGCGGCACGCGGTCCACGTCGACGGTCGCCCCCACATGCGACTGGGTGAGGATGTGTCCAAGGTCGCCCAATAGGCCATCGGAGATGTCGAGCGCCGCCCGTGCAATGCCGCGCAATGCCAAGCCGAGTGCGATGCGTGGCGTCGGCCTATCCATGCGCGGTTGCACGTGGGCGAGCATCTCAGGCGTCAGCGGCCACTCGTTGCGCAGGGCGCCAAGCGCAAGGCGCGCATCGCCGACGGTGCCGGAGACCCACAAGTCGTCACCTGGCTTGGCGGCGTCGCGGCGCAGCGCCACCGTGGCGGGTACGTCGCCGAACACGGTCAGGCTGAGCGTGAGCGGCCCGCGTGTGGTGTCACCGCCGATGAGTTCGCAGTGAAAGGCGTCTGCCAGGACGAGCAGGCCTTCGGAAAACGGTTTGAGCCAAGCCGGGTTGGCCTCGGGCAGCGCCAGCGCCAGCGTAAAGGCCCGCGGCTCCGCACCCATGGCGGCCAAGTCTGACAGGTTGACGGCCAGCGCCTTGTGACCAAGTGCGCGAGGCTCCGCATCGGGGAAGAAATGGCGGCCTGCGACCAGCATGTCGGTGGAGATCGCCAATTCGTGACCGGGGCGCGGTCCAAGCAGGGCGCAGTCGTCACCCACTCCCAGGGTGGCATGACGGGCCGGGCGCGTGAAATAACGCCGGATCAGCCCAAATTCGGACAATTCGACAGGGTGATCAGCGGAGTTGGCAGGCACGGCGGGTTTGGACACGGCAGCGACGATGGAAAAGAAGGGGTGACCCCGATGGTGCCGTGACAGGACGGTGGAATATTGTAGCGAATGCGCATGGCAGTCCCACCCAAATTCCCGTTGTGAGATCAGTTTTCACTATATAAAATGACGGGCCCAAGGAGGCGGACCGTAGTACCGTGACCCTCACGTGGTCTTTCGGTGGCCCGCTAGATGCGACGGTCGGCGCGCGCCGGCCACCCGATACGAGAGACACCTCATGACCACGGTGGATACCCAGCCTCAACAGCCCGCCCGCACGGACGAAGAACTCAAGGCGCAGCAACGCGCCGCCCTGCGTAAAGCCGCGCTGGAGTATCACGAGTTTCCGACCCCGGGCAAGATTTCCGTCACGCCGACCAAGCCGCTGTCGAACCAGCGCGATCTGGCCCTGGCCTACTCGCCCGGCGTGGCCGCAGCCTGCGAAGAGATCGTCGAAGACGTTGCCAACTCGTTCCGCTACACCGCGCGCGGCAACCTTGTCGGCGTGGTGACCAACGGTACCGCCGTGCTGGGCCTGGGCGACATCGGCCCGGAAGCCTCGAAGCCGGTGATGGAAGGCAAGGCCGGTCTGTTCAAGAAATTCGCCGGTATCGATGTGTTTGACATCGAGATCAACGAAAAAGACCCGCAAAAGCTGGTCGATATCATCGCCTCGCTGGAGCCGACCTTTGGCGGCATCAACCTAGAAGACATCAAGGCGCCGGAGTGCTTCTTCGTCGAGCGCGAACTGCGCAAGCGCATGAAGATCCCCGTCTTCCACGATGATCAGCATGGCACCGCCATCGTCGTGGGCGCTGGCATCACCAATGCGCTCAAGGTGGTCGGCAAGGACATCAAGAAGGTCAAGCTGGTGGCTTCGGGCGCGGGCGCTGCGGCGCTGGCCTGCCTGGACCTGCTGGTTGATCTGGGCCTGCCGCGTGAAAACATCTGGGTGACGGACCTGGCTGGCGTGGTCTACGAGGGCCGTACCGAACTGATGGACCCGGACAAGGCGCACTTCGCACAGAAGACCGACCTGCGCACGCTGGCCGAAGTCATCGATGGCGCCGACATTTTCCTGGGGCTGTCCGCCGCCGGCGTGCTCAAGCAGGACATGGTCAAGAAGATGGCCGACAAGCCGATCATCTTCGCGCTGGCCAACCCGAATCCGGAAATCATGCCGGAGCAGGCCAAGGAAGTGCGCCCCGACGTCATCATGGGCACCGGCCGCACCGACTACCCGAACCAAGTCAACAACGTCCTCTGCTTCCCGTTCATCTTCCGCGGCGCGCTGGATGTGGGCGCCACGACCATCACGCGTGAGATGGAAGTCGCCGCCGTGCACGCCGTGGCGGAGCTGGCTCGCCAGGAACAGAGCGACATCGTCGCTTCGGCCTACGGCATCCAGGACCTCTCGTTCGGCCCCGAATACCTGATCCCGAAGCCCTTCGACCCGCGCCTGATCGTCAAGATTGCGCCGGCCGTGGCGCAAGCGGCCATGCTCTCGGGCGTGGCGCAGCGTCCGATCGAAGACATGGACGCTTACCGCCAGCACCTGCAGCAGTTCGTCTACCACTCGGGCACGCTGATGAAGCCGATCTTCTCGGCCGCTCGCAAGGTGCCGATGGAGAACAAGCGCATCATCTTTGCCGAGGGCGAAGAAGAGCGTGTGCTGCGTGCCGTCCAGATCGTCGTGGACGAAAAGCTCGCCAGCCCGCTCCTGATCGGCCGCCCGGCGGTGATTGCCCATCGCATCGAACGCTTCGGCCTGCGCCTGCGTGAGGGCGTGGACTTCACCGTGGTGAACCCCGAGCACGACCAGCGCTTCCGCGACTACTGGGAGACGTATTACATGCTGATGGCCCGCAAGGGCGTGACGCCGCAGTACGCCAAGCTGGAACTGCGCCGCCGTTCGACGCTGATCGGCGCCGTGATGATCCACAAGGGTGAAGCCGACGGCATGATTTGCGGCACGGTCAGCAACACCGCCGCGCACCTGCGCTATATCGACCAGGTCATCGGTGGCACGAACTGCGTGTACGCTGCCATGAACGGTCTGGTCTTGCCGGGCCGCCAGATCTTCCTGACGGATACGCACGTCAACGTCGACCCGACCGCCGAGCAGCTGGCCGAAATCACCATCATGGCCGCCGAAGAGCTGTGCCGTTTCGGTATCAAGCCGAAGGTTGCGCTGATGTCGCACTCGAACTTCGGTTCGTCGGAGGCGCCTTCCGCCGTCAAGATGCGTGAAACGCTGGCCATCCTGCGCGAACGTGCCCCGAATCTGGAAGTGGATGGCGAGATGCACGGCGATGCCGCACTCGACGAGAAGCTGCGTGATTCGCTGGTGCCGGATTCGACGCTCAAGGGTGAGGCCAACCTGTTGGTCATGCCCAACATCGACGCCGCCAACATCGCTTACAACCTGCTGAAGACGGCCGCCGGCAACAACATCGCCATCGGCCCGATCCTGCTGGGCGCCAAGAAGCCGGTGCATATCCTTACGCCGTCTGCCACGGTGCGACGTATCCTCAACATGACGGCGCTGACCGTTGTGGATGCGGCGGCACAAGCGCAGCGCTGATCGCCACTGCACCAAAAAGGGAGCGCACGATGCTGCGCTCCCTTTTTTGGCCTGCTAAGTGTGCGTGTGCTTACATTTGTTCTATCTCAATCGTGGCTTCATAAACCCCTTCGGGTCTGTGTCGCCGGTTGATTGTTGTCATCGATGAGCGTACCCTTACGGGCTGAAGGGGTGCTTCTGAGCACATGAGGTCCGTACCGGCCAGACGCGGTTTAAGGAAGCGGTTTTCCATGCGCACGTCTGACCAAGTCGCCTCGGTTGGTGCGCGCAATTTGCTGGCGGAAGGATTCCCCAAGTCTTCGGCAGTCGCCCGACTTGTCATTTTCCCGCAAGCTTTTACGCATTGAGCCGCTTCGCTTTTCAGCTGCAAACCGGCCGTCTGTTTTCTATTGGATGGCCACCTGCGCTTGTGACCTGCGCCGGGCTGTCCGGCTGGCGCGATTCTCCCGTTAGGGCCTGCTGATGACAAAGCGACTTGGAGCGTGGATCGGCCGCTCCGTATCTCAGGCAGTGGCGCGTGGCGCGCTGGCGGCAACGCTTGCGTTGTCCGTGGGCGCCTTGCCTACCTACGCGGTTGCCCGGGACACCACCGGCATGTCTGCCGTCGTGGGAACCATTCGCTCAGCAGACTTGCCCAACGAGGCGCAGCGCACGCTGGCATTGATCGAACAGGGCGGCCCATTCCCGTATGGGAAAGATGGCACCACGTTCGGCAACTATGAACGACGTTTGCCAGCACAGCGGCGCGGGTACTACCACGAGTACACCGTCAAGACGCGGGGGGCGCGCAACCGGGGTGCCAAGCGCATCATTTGCGGCGGCGATCAGCAGGCGGCCAACGACTGCTACTACACGGAAGATCACTACAACAGTTTTCAACGGATACAGCGATGACGACCAACATGTTTGGGCTGGACGACTCGCTCACCGCACGCGATGAGCGCGTGGCCCGCGAGGTGTGGCACAAGGCGCAGAATCTGTACGATGGCGTGGTCGGGATGCAATCCCTGGGCGCACGCATCGGCGGCGCGGCCAAGTCGCCCCAGAACGCGCCGCAAAATGCACCGCACAACATCATGACGCAGGACATCACCAAGACGGACGACGACGGAGCTCGTGAAGACGCCATGAATCTGTTCAAGACGGTGCGTCCGAATATCGTGCAATCGATCCGCGCGTTTCGGGTGGCGGATCTGGCGGAATCGGCGGCGAGCCTCGGTCAGCATTTCCTGTATGCGAACTGCGCGGCTGCCACCACCAAGAGCGAAGTGCTCGACGTGATCGCGCGCGAATTCCTGTTCCCCAAGCACTTTGGTAAGAACTTTGACGCCCTGGCGGACTGCCTGACCGACATGATCTACAAGGCCGGCCCGCAGCCGGGTTTCGTGATCGTGCTCGAGGGCCTGCCGTGCCAGCCGAAGTTCGACAAGGAAGCGCGCGAAGTGCTGCTGGACGTGTTCCGGGATGCTGCGGAGTTCTGGGCGGAGCGCAAGGTCCAGTTCCGCGTGTTCTACTCGTTCGCGTGAAGTTGAGCGCCGCCGATTGTGCGGCGTTGAAATGAAAAAGCCCGCAATTGCGGGCTTTTTTGCGTCTGGTGAATCGGCTGCGTCTCAGATTGCGCGCTTGTTGCGGCGAATGCGGTCAAACCAGACCGCCAGCAGCAGGATGCCACCGCGGATCAGGTACTGATAGAACGTCGGCACATTCATCAGGCTCATCGCGTTTTGCACGGAGCCCATGATCAACACACCGACGAGGACGCCGGACACCGTTGCCACCCCGCCCGTCAGGGAGACGCCGCCCAGCACGCAGGCGGAAATGACGCCAAGCTCCAAGCCGACCGACGTTTTCGGATCGCCCAGGCTCATGCGCGAGGCCAACATCACGCCGGCAAACCCTGTCACCAAGCCTTGCAGCACGAACACGGCGATCTTGATGCGCGTGACGGGCAAGCCTGCCAGCAGGGCCGCTTCTTCGTTGCCGCCGACGGCGAGCACGTTCTTGCCGAAGACGGTTTTCTTGAGCAGGAAGCCGAACAGCACGAAGCCGATGATGTTGCTCCAGATCGGGTAGGAGATGCCGAGGAAGGCGCCGCCACCCAGGTCGAAGAAGCTTTCTTCCGAGATCATCACCGCGTCGCCGTTGGAGGTGATGTAGGCGAGGCCGCGTACGACTTCCATCATGGCCAGCGTGACGATCAGCGAGTTGATCTGATAACGCGCGACCAACACGCCGTTGACCAAGCCCACCAAGCCGCCTGCCAGCACGCCCGCCGCCACGCCGAGCGTCACGCTGTGTGTGGCGGTGATGAGCGTGGAGGCGACCACGCCCGCAAACGCGACGATGGACGCGACAGACAAGTCGACCTCGCCGAGTGCGAGCACGAACATCATCGTGACGGAGATGGAGCCGATGAGCGTGACGGAGAGCAGCAGGCCTTGGATGTTACGGCTGCTGAGAAAGCCCGGCACCGTGAACGCGAGCGCGGTGAACAGCAAGAGGAACACCAGTACGATGCCTGACCGGTTGACCAGTTCCCAGGTGAGGGCGGCACGGGAGCCAATGCGTGGGGCGGCGATCGGCGGGCCGCTCGGTACGGATTCTGTGGATTGCGTTTGCATGTGATCGGTTTCCATGGGGCGCGCAGCCTGTGAGTGACGCACCTTAGAACCTGTTCAAGATCCGTAGCGAGCGGCCGTCAGCGGGGTGAAGAGCAGCGCAGGAAGCGGAATGGACTCAAGTACATGAGGATTCCGAGCAGCGCATGAGCCCCCGAATGCGCCCCACCCGGGGCCGCACAGTAGGATCGTGAACAGGTTTTTAGCGCGGTAGTGCAAGTTTGATAAGGGTGTCGGGCGAGGCCTGCTCGCGGGGCAGATCCCCGACGATGCGGCCTTCTTTCATGACCACAATGCGATCGGCCACTCCAATGACTTCGGCCAGATCGCTCGACACAACGATGACGGTGCGCCCGGCTTCGGCCAAGCCGTAGAGCAGGCTGTAGATCTCGCTGCGGGCACCGACGTCGATGCCACGTGTGGGTTCGTCCATCAGGAAGACGTCGATGTCTTCGGCTAGCCAGCGCGAGAGGATCACCTTCTGCTGATTGCCGCCCGAAAGCTTGCCGATGGGCGTGTCGCCGTTGCGGGTCTTGATGGCGAGCTTGTCGATGAACGATCGGGTGGTCTGCGCTTCCTGCCGGTTGTTCAGCACGTTGAAGCGGCTGAAGTGGCGGCGGCAACTGATGTTCAGGTTGTCTGATACCGAGGCGATGGCGACGATGCCCTCCTGCTTGCGGTCTTCCGGGCAGAGCGCCACGCCGGCACGCACCGCATCGCGCGGCGTGTTGAACTGCACGCGTTTGCCTTTGAGATGGACTTCGCCGGTGGTCGGTTTGACTGCGCCGTAGAGCAGCTTCATCAATTCCGAGCGCCCGGCGCCGACGAGCCCGAAGAAGCCGACGATCTCGCCCGCGCGCGCGGTGAACGAGGCCGGTTCACGCAGGCCCGGGCCCATCAGGCCGCGCACGTCGACCTGCACGTCGCCGAGCGGGCGTGGCCGGTAGCCATAGACGTCTTGGATGTCGCGACCAACCATGCCGCGGATCAACCGTTCGCGGTCGAGACCCGCGCCGGCGTTGAACGTGTCAATGCACCGGCCGTCGCGGAATACGGTGACACGGTCGCACAGTTCGTACACCTCTTCCATGCGGTGCGTGACGTAGATGACGGCGCGACCCTCAGCCCGCAGCGCGCGGATGATGCGGAACAACTGCTGCGTCTCGCGCGAGGACAGCGAACTCGTCGGCTCGTCAAAGGCGATGACGCGCGCATCGCGCATCAGCGCCTTGCCGATCTCGATCATCTGGCGCTGGCCGATCGACAGGTGCTTGACCGGCTGATTCGGATCGAGCTTCTCGCCCAGCCGTTCCAGTTCACGCAGGGCGCGGGCGATCAGCGCTTTCTCGTCGAGCACGCCAAAGCGGTTGGGCAGCGCGCCAAGCATCAGGTTTTCGGCCACCGTGAGTTCGGGCACGAGGTGTAGTTCCTGATAGATGATCGCAATGCCGGCTGCGATGGCCGCGCGCGTGTTCGTGAATTGCTGCGGCACGCCGTCGAGCGACAGCGTGCCGGCTTCCGGCTGATTCACACCCGACAGCACCTTGAGCAGCGTCGATTTGCCGGCGCCGTTCTCGCCCATCAGGCCATGCACCTCACCACGGCGGATGTCGAGCGAGACATGGTCGAGCGCCAGCACGCCGGGAAAGCGCACGGTGATGCCGTCGAGCTTCAGATAGGCATCGTGCGGGGCACCGTCGGGCGCGCCGGCTTCATCAAGGGATAGGACTGTCATCGATTGCTCTTTGCGGATGCGCGTGGGGCGCAGGACCACCCGCGCCCCGCGCGTTGCATCAAATACCCAGTTCCTTGCGCACGTCCTGCCAATTGCTGCGCGTCATGAGCTTGCCGGTGGTCTGCGTGTCGGCGGGCGGCTGCTTGCCGGTCTTGATCCACTGGACGAGGTTGGCGGCGCTGTCCTTGCCATGGCTCGTCGAGCTCACGGCGATCGTGCCGAAGAAGCCGGTCGGTTCCTTGCGCTGGAATTCGGCAAACGCCTCGCCGGCACCGTTGATGCCGACGCCGATCACATCGGCAGAAGGAATGTGCAGTTGCTCAGTCGCGCGCACGCCGCCCAGCACGGTTTCTTCGTTGAGCGCGAAGATCACCCACTTCTTGATGTTCGGGTGCTGCGCCAGCACCGGCGACGCGGCATTGAAGCCGCCTGCATCATCGGTGGTCTTTTGCGGCGCGTCGAAGATGTTCTCCTTCTTGAAGCCGCCGGCCAGCAGCGTTTGCGTGGCGCCGTCGGTGCGCAGCTTGGCGGTTGGCAACTCGTAGTTGGTGATGCGCAGCGCGCCGACTTCCTCGGGCTTCCAGCCGCGGCGCTTCATTTCCTCAGAGATGGCCTGGCCGACCTGGTTACCGATCTTGAATGCCGACATGCCGAGGTGCGGCACATCGGTCAGCGGCTTGCCGGACGAATCCACGAGTTGGTCGTCCACGGTGACGAACTTCATGTCGTAGCGCTTGGCGCGTGCTTTGATCGCTGGCCCCAGGCGCACGTCAGGCGCGCAGATGACGAAACCCTTGGCGCCTTGCGCGCCGAGGTTGTCGATGGCGGACAGCACTTTTTCGCCATCGGGCGTGCCGATGTTCACGACAGAAAAGCCGTCTTTCTTGCCGAGATCGGTGGCGGCCTTTTGCTCGTTGATGAACCAGGCCTGCTCGGGCATCTTGACCAGGAAGCCGATCTTGAGCGGCTCGTCGGCATGAGCGGGCAGGCTGGCGGCCAGCGGCCCGAGGCACAGGGCGGTGGCCAGGGCAGATAGGGTCAGCCGGCGAAGTTTGCGTTGCATGGTTTGTCTCCTCGTTGGAATGGCTCTAGTGGCACTACGTAAATTGGGGGCGGGTTTCAGGGCTCGAACGGCTCGACCAGATGGCGCCGGCCCAGCAGCATGGCGTCGGCTACGTGCTGCAGGGGGCGGACATCTACGTCGCTCTCGCCCGCGGCGATGAGTTCAAGAAAGCGGGCGTACAGGCTCGGGTATTCGCGCTCAGGGCCGACGTCGACTTCAACGCCATCGATGGTCAAGTGCTTGCCACCTTGTGCAAGCCGAAGCGTGCCATCGCGCGTGGTGACGTCGATCTGCCAAAGCTCACCGGCGTCATGGCGCCAGTCGAATTCGGCCTGGATGCTTGTGCCGTGGACATCGGTAAAGGCAAGGCTGGCCGCGATCGGCGTTTGTTGATTGGAGGGCACCCACAGGTCGGCCGACTTCAGGAAGAACGCCTGCGGCAGCACGCGCGTCAGGATCGACAACGCGTTGATGCCGGGGTCGAACACACCGAGCCCGCCGGGTTCCCAGATCCATGCCTGGTTCGGGTGCCAGCGGCGCACGTCTTCTTTCCACTGCACGTTGACCGAGACGATGGACCGGTTTGCCAGCCACGCGCGCGCCGCTTCAACGCCCGGTGCGTGGCGCGAATGCCAGGACGCAAACAGCGAGCAGCCATGTTGCTGTGCCAGCTCGGCGAGGATCGTGACCTCTGACACGCTTGCACCTGGCGGCTTTTCCAGCATCACGTGTTTACCGGCGGCGAGCGCGGCCCGGGCTTGCGCAAACCGCACCTGCGGCGGCGTGCACAGGGAGACGGCTTGCAACGCTGGCTCGACCGCCAGCATGGCCTCAAGCGTGGTGTAGTGGGTCAGGCCTTCAACGCGCGAATGCGGACTCGCGCAGGCCGCGAGTTTGAACCCCGGCTCCGCAGCGAGCGCGGGCAGGTGCTGATCGCGCGCGATCTTGCCGATGCCGACAATGCCGATGGCGATAGGTGTGGTTTCGCGGCGCATGGTCAGCGGCCCCAATGCAACACCAGCGGGTCGAGGCGGCGGGCAATGTCGATCAGTTGTCGCCGCGTGTCCGGATGCATCGGCGGCAACGGATGGCGAGAGGCCTCGCAGGCAATCACGCCGCCTTCCTTCATCAGCGCCTTGGCCGTGAGGATGCCGCCCTGGCGGTTCTCGTGGTTAATGAGCGGCAACCAACGCTGATAGCGCTCGAACGCCAGATCAGGCTGCCCTTGGGTGTGTGCCTCGATGATCGGCCGGATACCATCCGGAAACGCGCCGCCCGTCATGCTGCCGGTGGCGCCGGCGTCCAGATCGGCCAGCAGCGTGATGGCTTCTTCGCCATCCCACGGGCCTTCGATGGCGTCGCCGCCCAGGCGGATCAACTCACGCAGCTTGGTCGCGGCGCCGGCAGTTTCCATCTTGAAGTACGACACCTGCTCGATCTCGCGGGCCATGCGTGCGAGGAAGGCGGGCGACAGCACCGTGCCGGCAGCCGGCGCGTCCTGAATCATGATCGGAATGTCGATGGCATCCGACACACGCGTGAAGAATTCGTAGATCTGCGGCTCGGGCACGCGGAACGTGGCGCCGTGGTAGGGCGGCATTACCATCACCATGGCGGCACCCATGTCCTGCGCGCGGCGGCTGCGTTGCGCGCAGACCTGCGTGCCGTAGTGCGAGGTGGTGACGATCACGGGCACGCGGCCGGCTACGTGTTCCAGCGCGGTGCGGGTGAGCACTTCGCGCTCGTCGTCGGACAGCGAGAACTGTTCGGAAAAATTGGCCAGGATGCACAGGCCATCCGAGCCGGCATCGATCATGAAATCGATGGCGCGCTTCTGGCTGGCGAGGTCGAGCTCGCCGGTTTCAGTGAACGTGGTGGGCACCACAGGAAAGATGCCTTGATAGCGCGGCTTGCTGTTGCGGGTCATGGAATCTGTGAGGTCGGAAAGTCAGCGGAAGAGGTTGCATTCAGTGCGCGGGCCGCGTCGTCAGCATGGCGCGCACGACAAACGACATCACCACGGCAAACACGAGCGCGGCGGCGAGGAAGTACAGACCGGCTGACAGGCTGCCCGTGGCGTTTTTGATCACGCCAATGCCATAGGGGCCGAAGTAACCGCCCAGGTTGGCCAGCGAGTTGATGGTCGCGATTCCCACCGCGGCGCTCGCGCCGGTCAGGAACTGCCCCGGCAACGCCCACACGACGGCCTGAATCGAATAGGCCGCAAACGCGAACAGGCAGAGGCAGGCCAGCTGCAGCGCGGGCGTTTGCGCCCATGCGCTTGCCGCCATGCCGAGCGCAGCCAGCGCCGACAGGATGGCGATATGCCAGTAGCGCTCGCCGGTGCGGTCCGAATGGCGCGGCACCAGGAACAAGCCCAGCACGGCAAACAGATAAGGCACCGCCGACAGCAAACCCGTGGTGGCATCGCTCACGCCAAACTGCTTGATGATGGTCGGCAGCCACAGCGAGAGGCCGTAGATGCTCAGCGGAAACGGCAGAAACAGCAGCGCCAGCATCAGCACGCGCACATCCTTGAGTGCCTTGAGCGGGTTGCCGTGCGGCTTCAGTGCATAGGCGGCGTGGTCTGCGGCCAACTCCCGCTCGATCCACGCGCGGTCCGCCGCCGGCAGCCAGTGTGCGTGCGCGGGGGATTCCGGCAGCAAGCGCAGTGTGGGCAGGCACAGCAGCACCGCCGGCAGGCCGCTCATCACAAACAGCATCTGCCAGCTCGACATGCCGAACGCGCTCGGCGCCGACAGCAGCCACCCCGCGATGGGCCCCGTAATGATGAGCGCGATAGGCTGCGCGAGCACCAGCAAGCCGACGATGCGCGCACGGTGGCGCATCGGAAACCACTTCGTCAGGAAGTACAGAATGCCGGGATACAAACCGGCTTCCGCCGCACCCAGCAGAAAGCGCAGCACGTAGAAGCTGATGGGGCCCCTCGTCAGCGCCATGGCCATGGTGATGACGCCCCAGGTGAACAGGATGCGCGCAAACCAGCGGCGCGCACCGAAGCGTTCCAGCGCCAGGTTGCTCGGCACCTCGCATAGGAAATAGCCGATGAAGAACAACCCCGCACCCAATCCATAGGCGGCGTCGCCAATACCAACTGCCGCATTCATGTGCAGCTTGGCGAAGCCGACCACGGAGCGGTCGATATACGCGACCACGTAGATCAGCGCGAGGAATGGCATCAGCTTGCGCGTGAGCATGCGGATGATGCGCTGCTCCTGCGATGCGTCTGCCGAGGCCGCCTGCGTGGTGCGGGCGGAAGTGGGTGAGCTGGCGGTGTGCGCGGTCTCCATGTGTCTGCCTCGGCTCAGTGCGAGTGGCGTGGCACGGCAGCGCCGCGGCATCCGACCAGGAAATCGAGGTCGCAGCCTTCGTCGGCCTGCAGCACGTGGTTGACGTACAGGCGCTGGTAGCCACCGGCCTCGCCGTGTGAGCGTGGGGGCTCGTAGGCGGCCAGGCGGCGCGCGAGTTCTTCGGGGGCGATGTCCAGGTGCAGCGTGCCGGCTTCGCAGTCGAGTTCGATCCAGTCGCCGTCCTGCACGGCTGCCAGCGGGCCGCCAGACGCCGCTTCTGGCGCCACGTGCAGCACCACCGTGCCGTAGGCAGTGCCACTCATGCGCGCGTCGGAAATGCGCACCATGTCCTTCACACCCTGACGCAGCAGCTTGGGCGGCAGGCCCATGTTGCCCACCTCGGCCATGCCCGGATACCCCTTCGGCCCGCAGTTCTTCATCACCAGCACGGAGCTCGCATCCACCTCCAGGGTTTCGTCGATGATGCGTTCCTTGTAGTGCTCCAGGTTTTCAAAGACGACGGCGCGGCCGCGATGCTTGAGCAGCTCGGGGCTCGCCGCAGACGGCTTGAGCACCGCACCGCGCGGCGCCAGATTGCCGCGCAACACGCGAATGCCGCCATCGTCGATCAGCGGATTGCTCAGCGGGCGGATGACTTCGTCGTCGGTAATCGGTGCGGCTTTCACGTTTTCCCACAGCGTCTTGCCGTTGACGGTGAGTGCGTCAGGATGCGGCAGCAGATTCGCCTCGCCCAGGCGGCGCAGCACCGCAGGCAGACCACCGGCGTAATAGAACTCCTCCATCAGGAAGCGGCCCGAGGGCATCAGGTCGACGATGGTCGGTGTGTCTTTGCCGATGCGCGACCAGTCTTCCAGCTCCAGCGGCACGCCAATGCGCCCGGCAATCGCCTTCAGGTGGATGACCGCGTTGGTCGACCCGCCAATCGCAGCGTTGGCGCGGATGGCGTTTTCGAATGCGGCGCGCGTGAGGATCTTCGACAGCGTCAGCCCCTGCAGCGCCATCTCGACGATGCGGATGCCCGACATGTGCGCCAGCACGTAGCGCCGCGCATCCACTGCGGGAATCGCCGCGTTGTGCGGCAGCGAAGTGCCGAGCGCCTCAGCCATGCAGGCCATGGTGGACGCCGTGCCCATCGTGTTGCAGGTGCCGGCCGAGCGCGACATCCCCGCTTCCGCCGACAGGAAATGATGCAGATCGATCTCGCCCGCCTTGAGCGATTCGTGCAGTTGCCACACCGCCGTGCCCGAGCCGATGTTCTTGCCATCGAGTTTGCCGTTGAGCATCGGCCCGCCTGTCACCACGATGGCCGGCACGTCGCAACTGGCGGCGCCCATCAGCAGGGCGGGCGTGGTCTTGTCGCAGCCGGTGAGCAGCACCACCGCGTCGATCGGGTTACCGCGAATCGCCTCTTCGACATCCATGGCCGCGAGGTTGCGCGTGAGCATGGCGGTCGGGCGCAGGTTCGACTCGCCGTTGGAGAACACCGGAAACTCCACCGGAAAGCCGCCCGCCTCATAGATGCCGCGCTTGACGTGCTCGGCGAGCTTGCGGAAATGCGCGTTGCACGGCGTGAGCTCCGACCACGTGTTGCAGATGCCGATGATCGGGCGGCCGTCAAATTCATGATCGGGAATGCCCTGGTTCTTCATCCAGCTCCGGTACATGAAGCCGTTCTTGTCGGCAGTGCCGAACCATTGGGCTGAGCGCAGCTTGGGTTTTGTTTCCGACATAGGTGCGTGTGACGGACGTGGGGCGAGCGCAAGGCATGCGCACCGACCGGCTGCGTGGCAGGTCGCCGCGCGGCACGTCCGTGGTCTCCGGTGTGGTTGTGGTTTTGATCGGCCCGAGTGTACGGAGCGGCCTGATATCCTTCCAATGAAATATTGGCCTTCATTGATATCCAATCCGGTATCTCAGGGAAACCCCCATGTCGAACTCCAGCCCCTGGTATGTGCGTGCGCGCTTGAAAACGCGGCAATTGCTGCTGCTGATTGCGCTGGCCGAGGAGGGCAACATCCACCGCGCGGCAGCGGTGCTCAACATGACGCAGCCGGCGGCCTCCAAGCTGCTGCGCGAGCTGGAAGCGATGCTCGATGTGCCGCTGTTCGAGCGCATGCCGCGCGGCATGCGGCCCACGCGCTATGGCGACGCGCTGATCCGCCACGCGCGGGCGGTGGTCGGCAGCCTGAATCAGGCGCAGGAAGAGGTGCTCGGGCTCAAGGCAGGTCATCTTGGCCACGTGGCGGTCGGCACCATCACCTCGCCGGGCGTACGGGTGCTGCCGCCCGTGGTGGCGCAGGTCACGCGCGAGCACCCAGGTTTGCGCGTCTCGCTGGAAATCGAGAACAGCAATGTGCTGTTGGAGCGACTCGCGCAGGACAAGCTCGACCTCGTCATCGGCCGGCTGTTTGCCGAGCACGACAAGCTGCACCTGCGCTACGAGCCCCTGGCCGACGAGCCGGTCGTTGCGGTCGCGCGGCCCGGGCATCCCCTGCTGGCCGAGCCGACGCTGACCCTGCACGACGTGCAGGCGGCCACCTGGGTGGTGCCGCCCATTGGCAGCGTGCTGCGCCACCGGTTCGACCTGATGTTCCAGCGGGCCAGCCTGACAGCGCCGACCAGCGTGGTGGAAACCTCCGCGCTGCTGTTTCTCACACGCATCCTGCAGCAGAGCGACATGCTGGCCGTGATCGGCGTCGATGTCGCGCAGTACTACGCGTCGTATCGCATGGTGGAAATTCTGCCGCTTGCGATGCCGTGCCAGATGGACGACTTCGGCATCATCACGCGCACGGATCGGCTGCTGTCGCCGGCCGCCATGCATGTGGTGGAGGCGCTCCGCACGGCGGGTCGCACGGCCTACGACAGCCAGGGCTGATCCGGCGCCGGATGCCGGAAACGAAAAGAGCCCGCAATAGCGGGCTCTTTACCATGGCAGCGAATGCGCTTATGCAGCCGGCAGCGAACCTTGCGGCGTGAGATGGTTCACCGCTTCCGGCAGACCTTCGGCGAGCTGGTTGGCGAGATCGCCTTCGTTGATGCCGAAGTTGGACGCCAGTTTCGACACTTCCTCCAGCGCGCCCGTGCCGCTTAGCGCTTGCGTGATCTGCTCGCCCGACACCGGCAGGTTCTGACCATTGCCGATCCACGATTTGACCTGCTCGCCCAGACCGGCTTGCTCCAGGATCTGCTGCAGTGGGCCGAGACCGCCTGCCGCGGCCTGATCTGCGTTGCCGCTGCCGCCGCCCAGCAAGCCGCCAAGCAGACCGCCCAGGCCACCTGCACCGCCCGCACCGCCGAGCAGGCTGCCCAGCGCGCCGGCACCGCCTGCCCCGCCCAGCAGGCTACCCAGCGAACCAAACAGGCCGCCGTCTTGCTCTTGCTGCGGTTGGGCACCGTTGCCGGCGTCTTGCGTTTTGCCGTGCTTCATTGCCAGATAGGCCAGCACGCCCACGGCGAGCAGTACTTTCTTGTTGCCCAGCAAGGACGATTGCGCGCCGCTGGCGTCATTGCCGCCGCCGAGGATGGAATCGAGTAGACCCATGATGAAGCTCCTATGGTCAATGGCGGGACAGGGTAGGCGCCCGCCGGGGGGATCAAACGGTCAGTGTTTCGCCGTTACAACTCAAAACTCGCCGAGCACGGCGTGCAGCGCGGACACGGCAACGAGCGCCGCCGATTCCGTTCTCAGAATACGTCGCCCGAGTGTCAACGGTAAGAAACCGGCGGCTTCGGCCAGCGCTTCCTCGTCGGGGGAAAGGCCGCCTTCGGGGCCGATCAGCAGGACGATGCCGCGGTCTTCAATCCGCTCGCGCGATTGCACGGCCCATTGCGTGAGCGATTGCGTGCCGCGCGGTGACAGCAACACGCGCGGCACGTCGGTCGATTTGGCGTCCGCCAGCCACTCGCGCAGCGTGGCAATGGGCGCGACAGCCGGCACGCGCGCGCGGCCACATTGTTCGCAGGCGGCCTGCACCAGCGCCTGCCAGTGCTGCATGCGCTTGGCGGCACGCTCGCCGGAGAGCCGCACTACCGCGCGTTCCGTCTGCAGCGGGGCGATGGCGTGTACGCCCAGCTCCACCGATTTCTCGATCAGCCAATCCATCTTGTCGCCGCCGGCAATGCCCTGGGCGAGCGTGATCGCGTAGCGCGCCTCGGTGTCGGGCTGGGTGGCATCCGTCAGGCTGGCGGTGGCATCGCGCTTGTTGATGGTATCCAGGCGTGCGCGGAACTCATTGCCGGAGCCATCGAACAGGCAGACCTCATCGCCAACCGTCAGGCGCAGGACGTGGATGTGGCGTGTGACGGCTTCCGGCAGCGCGATGGTTGTGTGCGGGCCAAGCGGGGTGTCGACGTAAAAGCGGGGAAGCCCCATGTAACGCAATCCTTTTGGTGAGTCGGGTGGGGCGATCAGGCGGCGGGCGTAGGCCGGCAGGCGAGGCCCCAGCGGTAGCCGTCGGGGTCGCGCACGGCGGCGTAGCGCTCGCCCCAGAAGGCGTCGTGCGGCGCCATGATCGACGTGGCGCCTTGGTCGAGCGCCTGCTGGTAGGCGGCGTCGACGTTTTCGCAATACAGGTGGAAGCTCTGCGGGCATTCAAAGCCCGCGCCGGCCGGGGCCTTGGCCGTGGAGCCGAATACGCCTTCGGGTGCGAACATCAGCATGAGCTGGCCTTGGTAGGACATCTCGACGTGGATCGGGCGGCCGTGGTCGTGCACTTCGTCCTGTACGGCAAAGCCAAATGCGTTGCGATAGAAACCGATGGCGGCGGACGCGTCTCGCACCGTCAGGTAGGGGACGAGCCACGGTGTATTAGCGGGGCGGGGGAAGCTCATGGCGGGCTCCTTCTTCAATCCGGACGAGCCGGGACAGCCAGGGACGATTAGTGTAGAGCGCTTGCCACGCCACAATCAAAAAGAAATCAAAACACCTCGCCCGGCACCTGCAGATTGCGCGCGCGGCCGGCACTGCGCGCCACTTCATCGATGAGCCATTGCCGGAACAGTGCGAAGCCTGCGTGTTCCGCCGCTTCGCGCGGGTGGATGAGGTAGTACGACAGCCGTAGCGAGGCTTCCGTCGCGAGGGGCCGCACGAGGCGCCCCGCGGCGATGTCGTATTCCACGAGGATGCCCTGGCCGAGCGCTACGCCCTGGCCGTCAATGGCGGCTTGCAGCGCCATCAGCGCCTCGGAAAACGCCGGCCCGCGCGTGGCGTCGATCTGGCGTACCCCCACCTCGTCGAGCCATTGCTGCCACGTCGGGTGATGTGCGAGGTGGCGTCCGCCGCGCTCGTGCAGCAAGGTGTGTGCAGCCAAGTCTTGCGGCATGCGAATCGCCTCTTGCAGGGTGGCATTGCACACGGGGAAGAAATCGGTGGAGGTGAACCACTCGACGCGCAGGTTGGGCGCGTTGATCTGCCGATCGTCGATGCAGAGGTCGAACTGGCCGTGGTCTTGCACATCGGCGGTGGAGACCTCGACGCGCACATGCGGGTGCTGGTTGAAGAAGCGGTACAGGCGCGGCACCAGCCACTTGGCGCCGAAGGTTGGTGGCACGGCCACGCGCAATGGCGTGTCGGCGGTATCCATCAGCAGGTCGGTGGCCTGTTCCAGCGCACGCAGGGCATCGCGCACGCGGGGGAGGTAGTTCTCGCCGGCGTCCGTCAGCGTGAGCTGGTTGTTGCGGCGTGCGAAGAGTTTCTTGCCGAGATGATCTTCGAGCAGCTTGATCTGGTGGCTGACGGCAGCGTTGGTCACGCAAAGCTCGTCGGCGGCCCGGCTGAAACTCAGGTGGCGGCCCGCAACTTCAAAGACGCGCAATGCGTTAAGGGGAGGTAGGCGTCTTGCCATGCGTTCTCGTTAAGTTAAATTTAACGTACCGCGAAGAATTTGTAGTTTGCCACGTTCTTCACACTGCAACTACAAATGCGCCTGGGGACGGTTTGCACTCGCCTGGTGTCTGCCTCCAGCGATCTCAATCCACGCGACGCACCGGCCCCGCCTACAAAAACATTCAGGAGACGTCATGAATCGAACCACCGCTGTTCGCGGGATGTCGGCGTGCGCGCTTGGGCTCACGTTCGCGCTCGCTGGCTGGACCGCTCCCGCCCTCGCGCAAACCAACGTCACGCTGTACGGCCGCGTCGTCAGCGGCATCGATTACCAGAACAACGTTGCCGCCACCGCGACGTCGCCGGGCGGTAGCCTCTGGCGCGCCGCTGACAACCAGTGGGGGACCAGCATGTTCGGGTTCATGGGCAAGGAGGACCTGGGCGGCGGTTTGCAGGCCGTCTTCCGCCTGGAGTCCGGCTTTGGCGCCGCCCAAGGCAAAACCAACGGCGATGCGCTCTTCAACCGCCGTTC
>NZ_JBFBKP010000020.1:0-60663 GCF_040702285.1 Arthrobacter sp. NPDC080086 | reverse complement strand
CCGCCAAACAACCCGCACAAAGCGACACCTAACCGCCTTTGGGGTGGGTCAGTTTTCGATGCAAATCCTGGGTCAGGATTCCGTGCAAATCAACACTGCAAAGTCAACTGCGGGCAGAAAACCCGCCTCCACCAAGGCCACTGGGGCCGCGAAGTACAAGCACGCAGAGACCGGCGCCACCTGGATTGGCAGAGGCGCTCGGCCTCAATGGCTCAAGGACGAGATTGCAGCAGGCAAGAAGTTGGAAGACTTTCTGATCAGCTAATACGGTGCCAAGCACCCGGCGTAAGCCAACTGCCCGCCCGCGCGAGTCAACTACCGGTTTCTCAGCTCTGCTTCTTAATTGACGCCTCGGGAAGCCCGGGAGACTCACCGGCAAGCACTCGCCGCACCGCTTCGGCTGACCAGAGAAGGCGTCGGTTGGGGAGTTTGGTCGGTCGAATGCCCTGGTAGTGGCCATTTTTTGAGTAGCCCTTCAGGATCGACTGCGGCTCAACGGCCAGTACGTTGGCAAACTCACCGGTCGAGAGGTGATCTCGATTGACCGGGATTGGCATTGGCGAGCGTGCAGTGCTGGTAGCCTGTGAGGCTGGTTTGCCATTCGAGACGACGGATTCAATCCGGTCAACAATGGCGTCGACCGACGTCACGGATGCATTGGCATACTCCGCGATGACCGAAGGGATGAGATCTGGCTTGTCTGCCCCGTCACGCCGCCCCATCAAATCATGAAACACGGGCAGCCAATCCGTTTTGAGTTGGCAGTCATCGACCCACTCCATGAACGCCATCGGCGTGAAGCGATCGAGGACGTCTTCGCCGTCTTCGAGCCAGCTCTCGCGGTACTCATTCCAGGCATCCCACATCTTGCGGGCGTCCGAGAATCGTGATGAAGCGGCATTCAGGGGCTTGTTGTCTAATCCCCCACCACCCGAAGGAATCGCGACGTCACCAGGAATCGGATGGATTCCGGAGACGATCAGGCAGCCTTCCAATGGCGTCCAGTGTTCTCGCTTGAAGTATTCGATCAGTGTCGCGCGAAGTTGGACAGCGGCTGCGATTCGTTCTTGCGCGGTAGGGATATCGGACATGAAGTGATTCGTTCTTGATCTGGTGGGCCGCTAGCGAGCGTTCTCGCCACAGTCGTTCGATTTTATATGCCCTGCCGTCGTTGATGCCTATGCCGTCCCGCGACGGCATAAAGCAGAAAGCCAAGACCTCGCGGGTCCTGGCTTTCGAGATCAAGCAGATTCGATCAACTGATACTCAACGCCCGCCTGTTCCAGCAACCATGCCTCTATGCGCTCGTGCCACATGCGCAAAAGATCGAGCGGTCGGCGGCGATAGTGCTTCTCGGCAATCGCCGATGGCTTGTGCCCCTGGATCTGGGCGACGACGCCAACGGGAACCTCAACCCATTCCGACAACGTGCCGAACGAACGGCGAAGACCGTGCAGCGTGAGGTGTGGAAGCTCGGCGGCAGCAAGCGCCTTGTTGTGGGCGATTCGGGGCTCGGCAATCTTGCCATCTTCGGAAGTTTTGCTGGAGAACACCCATGGCGATGGCGCCCAGGTCTCCCCCTTCTCGGCGAGGCGAGCCAACTGGCGCTTGTTCGGGGGCATCTCGTTCAACTGCTTCAGGTTCGCCAGAAGCGTCAGCAAATACGGCGTCAGTGGAATGGTGCGGCCACCGGTTCCTTCGACTTTGTCGTTCATCGTCAGGCTACGCCAACGGAAGTCGACATCCTCCCACCGGAGCGACGCCAGCTCCTCGCGGCGCGCACCCGTAATCAGAAGACCTTGCAGGTAGGCTGAAATCACCGGGTTAGTGATATCTCGGACTGCGCGGAACCACCGCGACAACTGCTCGCGTTGCAAGCAATCGCTCTTGGGCTTGGTCCGTGGCACGACCTCCCTAACTGACTTGGCTCCGTAAGCACTTGTCGGAACCACCCCCGAATACTCTTTGCGATCGTCGCACCATCGAATGAAGGCACGCAACTTCCGGTATGCCTGCTCGGCATTTGTAGGGCGGCTCTTTGCCTCTGAGGCAAGCCACTGCGCAACCCTTTCCGCAGAGAGCTCCGATAGCTTGAGCGACATCAGCGCCGCAAGCGGTCCGGGTGTCGTTTCACCGGTTCCCCGGCGCTTTTTTTGCCCACCCGATCGGGACAAATTCAGGTGGTCCTGATAGTGACGCGCACCCCATTTGGCCCGACTCGCATTTAGGTAGTCTTGCCATGCCTTGGCTAGGGACACGTCCTGCTTGCGCATTGCAACCTGTCGAGCCTCATGAGCAACACGCTGTTCAACCCTGACCTCACGCGGATCCCTCCCATCGTCGAGCAGCGTCTTCAAGCGACTGGCTTCGGTACGTGCACGACCAAGATCCCATGCCCGAGCGTCCCCAATCGTCGTGCGGACCGTCTTGCCAAACAAGCGAGACTCAAAAACATAGGCACGCGCGCCTGCAGCGGTCACGCGAAGCCCAAAGCCTGGGGTCTTGGCATCCCAAAAAATGGTTTGCTGCTTGCCGGGCTCGCATTGGAAGCCACTGACCCTAGCCGCAGTGAAGTTCTGCTTGTCCACCAACTCTCCGTGTAGGCACCATGTAGGCAAATCCTAGGAGAGAAGATACATTCCGGTCAATATGAAATACACACTAACAGCCTGCAAAGCCATTATTTACAACGACTTACGGCAGGTGCACGAATTTCCCTCAATCCCAATATAACTAGAATCCCTCGGCCTTCTAAGCCGACGGTCGGGGGTTCGAATCCCTCTGGGCAGGCCAAAGATCCTTGTGGATCAATACTTAGAAAATCACCACATCGGCGTGGTTTCTGAAAACTGCGCTCGCAGCGTGCCATAGGTGCACCAAGGAACTGCAATTTGCCGACTCTCGCATAACCCAGTGCAACTGCAGGTGGCTGACTTGATTGCCAGTGCCGTTATGGCTTTCGGCCCGCACCGGGCAAGCGGCACGCATGACGATTGGGCAGCGGCCCTCGGCGCGGTCGGCATCGAGAGATTTGTCACCAATTGCCTTTGGCCTTCGCTGGCGGCGCGCCCCTGAAGAACTGGGCATAGAGAAGGTTGGTGGGATCAATATGGTTGACCACGCGGCGGCGCACCTGACAGGCCGTGGCGAGGTTAGCTGAATAGCGACGAGACTCACCAGTCGCCTCACCTGTCACCATGCCGCGTAACAAGCCGCACACCCTTGGACTCCGGACATGCCCAGGCGTAGTCCCACGGAGTCCAGCGCACGGCGCGGTTTCCCCAGACCCGGCGTATCCCACAGGATGTTGGCCTTGCCGCACCACGCCTCGGCGCGGCGGGACACGTCCGTCTTGTGCTCCTGATGGTCAGCGATGTGCTGGCCAGCAATCGTGACACGGTTCGCGACCATGTTTGAACCGGACGTCAAGCCCGACAAGGTGGAACGATCGCGTACGAATACCGGCTCAACGCTCGGACTGAGCGTGTCGCGCTTGTGAATGGGTGCTCGATAACAGCCCCCGCGTGCGCAGGGCGGTCGCAGGCGATTGGCGGAATCGATCCGCCGGCGTGTCGACGATCGCCGTACGCCGCCGTCAGCTGGCGCTGTTCTCGGCAGCCGCGGTGGCGCCCAATGACGCGAGAATCTCGTTGCGACAGACCGTGAGAATTTCATCGGCCAGCGGCGAGTCGTCGGGACACGCGCGCGACAGAACGATGGCACCGACGACGTGCGCCAGCATGTCAAGCCCTTTGGCTCGCGCTTGGCGAGCATCCTCACCCTCCGACGGCGTGCCCTCGGGATGGAGGGCAGCCAGGAGGCTCTCGATACCCGCCGCAAAGGTCGCCCGAACCGCTTCCGGCTGGCGTGCGGCGTCCCCGCCCAATGCGGCCATCGTGCAACCGGTCGCGCGCGCGTCGCGGTGCTCGCGCGCGAGGTAATGCCGCACGAACGCCGCTGCGTCCACACCAGCGCTGAGCGCCACCGTCTGCGCGATACCGCAGGCCGCCGATTCCGCCATCAAGTCTGCCTTGGAGCGGAACTGCTTGTAGAAGCCGCCGTGCGTAAAGCCAGCGGCGGCCATCAGATCGGCAACGCCAACCCCATCGTAGCCACGCTCCCGAAACAGTGTCGACGCCGTTTCGACCACGCGCGCGCGGTTGGCCTGTGCCTGTGCTTTGGTGACTTTCATGTCTTGACCACAGTGGGCTCATGTCTGTGCAAGGCTCCACTATACATTGATGTCGATCATCATCAAATTCTTGACAGAATAGATTATGGTCATCATCATTAAGGCAGTCCTCAACTGCGGATGCCGGGAAATATGACCCCGAAGACGCTTTTTGAAGAGACGTTGCCGGCGTCGCCCCCTTTCTCGGCTGAGGCCCGCCCTGTCCAAACGACATTTGCAAAGGAAAGTCCGTATGACCACGCTTCCGACTGTTCTCATCACTGGCGCCTCCAGCGGCATTGGCGCCACCTATGCCGATCGCTTTGCCCGTCGCGGTCACGACCTCGTGCTGGTGGCGCGCGACAAGGCCCGTCTGGACGCACTGGCCGCCCGTCTACGCAAGGACAACGGTGTAGCCGTCGACGTGTTGCAGGCCGACCTGACCGCGCCTGCTGACTTGGCCGCGCTCGAAACACGCCTGCGCGACGATGCACGCATCGGCATCCTGATCAACAACGCCGGCATGGCGCAGTCGGGCAGCTTCGCGGCGCAGACCGCTGCAGGCATCGATCGCCTGCTCGCCCTCAATACGACCGCGTTGACGCGGCTCGCGGCCGCTGTCGCGCCACGCTTTGTGCAGTCCGGTACGGGCGCGATCGTCAACATTGGCTCGGTGGTGGGCTTCGCGCCCGAATTGGGCATGTCGATTTACGGTGCCACCAAGGCCTTCGTGTTGTTCTTGTCGCAGGGTCTGAATCTGGAGTTGTCGCCCAAGGGCGTCTACGTGCAAGCGGTGCTGCCGGCAGCCACCCGCACGGAAATCTGGGAGCGCGCCGGCATTGACATCAACGTGCTGCCGGAAGTGATGGAAGTGAGCGAACTGGTGGATGCGGCACTGGTCGGCTTTGATCGCCGTGAACTGGTGACGATCCCGCCGCTGCAAGTGGCTGAGCGCTGGGACGCACTGGATGCCGCGCGCCAAGGGCTGATGTCGGACGTTCGACAAGCGCACGCGGCCGAACGCTATCAGCAGGCCGCCTGAGCGCGGCCGCCTCTACGTCCTTCAACTGACCAGCCCTTGGATCGTCACGCCATGCGCTCTCTGCTCCGAACCCGCCTGCGCTTTCTTGCGCTGTCTGCGGCACTTGTTTCGCCATTTGCCACAGCCAGCAGCGCAGTGGCAGCGGACGACACGTCAACCAATGCAACCGCCGTGCAGCCCGCGCAGTGGAAAGACGTGCCCACGGAGAGCCTCTACGCCGATGGGGTGGACTTTGCCTACCGTGAGCTGGGCCAATACAACGGCGGCACGCCAGTGGTCTTTCTCGTTCACCTGGCTGGCGTCATGGACAACTGGGACCCACGCGTCGTCGATGGGCTTGCCGCAAAGCACCATGTGGTTGCGTTCGACAACCGCGGCATTGGTGCCTCCACGGGCAAGCCCGCAGATACGATCGAACAGATGGCCGACGATGCCATCACGTTCATCAAGGCCAAGGGGTTCAAGCAAGTGGATCTCTTCGGCTTCTCGATGGGCGGCATGATTGCGCAGGAGATTGTGCTGAAAGAACCCAGCCTGGTGCGCAAGCTGATCCTGGCGGGCACGGGGCCCGCAGGCGGGCCGGGAATCAGCTCGGTCGCGGGCGTGGCCAACTATGACCTGCTGCGCGCGACCTTCACCGGCCAGGATCCCAAGCAATATCTCTTCTTCACCCGCACACCCGGCGGCATCGAAGCCGGCAAGGCCTACTTGAAGCGCTTGCAAGAGCGCACCGACAACCGCGACAAAGCCATCACCCTCCGCGCCTACGTGGCGCAACTGCAGGCGCTCCGTGCGTGGGGGCGCAAGCCCGCGGCCGATCTCTCGGTGATCAAGCAACCGGTGCTCGTGGCCAATGGCGACGACGACCGCATGGTCCCGACCAGCAATTCGTATGACCTGGCCAAGCGCCTACCGAACAGCAACCTCATCATCTACCCCGATGCGGGCCACGGGGGCGTGTTCCAGTACTACGAAGACTTCGTACCCAAAGCGCTGGCGTTCCTGGCGCAGTGACGTTCCGCACCCGCTCCTTGACAGGTCACACCATGACCGACACCCACATCGCCACGCCCACGCCCACGCACTTCGTGGCAGTCGACGGTACGCAGGCCACTCAACATTCCAAGTAGAACAACATGAAAGCACTCACGTTCAAACGCTACGGCAAATCGCCCGAGATCGGCCTGACCGATGTGCCTCGCCCCACCCTCAAACCTGATGAGCTGCTGGTGCAGGTCTACGCGGCTGCGGTGAACCCGATCGACAACATGATCCCGGCCGGAACGTTCAAACCCGTGCTGAAGTTCGAACTGCCGGCCACACTGGGCAGCGACGTTGCCGGCGTGGTGGTTGAGGTCGGCAGCAGCGTGACGCGCTTCAAGCCAGGCGATGCCGTCTTCGCGAGCCTGTTCGATCTCGGCCGAGGCTCGATCGCCGAATTCGCAGCCGTGCCGGAGAGCGTGGCCGCGCTCAAGCCAGATAACCTCGATTTTGTGCAGGCGGCCTCCGTCCCGATGGTAGGGCTGACCTCGTGGCAAGCATTGAGGGAGCGGGCCAATGTGCGGGCGGGCCAGAAAGTGTTCGTCCCGGCTGGGTCCGGCGGGATTGGCACATTTGCGATTCAGTTGGCCAAGTACTTTGGCGCCAAGGTGGGAACGACCACCAGCACGGCGAATGTCCAACTGGTCAGCAGCCTGGGCGCAGACGAGGTCGTCGACTACAAAAAGCAGGCATTCGAAAACGTGCTGCGCGGCTATGACGTGGTGCTGGGCACGCTCAGGGGCGACGCGCTCGAAAAGTCCGTTGGCATCCTCAAACCGGGCAGCAAGATCGTCTCGCTCATCGGCCCGCTGGACGCCGCATTTGCCCGCGCACGACGACTGAACTTCCTGCTGGCATTCGTGTTCGGCTTGATGAGCCGCAAGATCACGCGCCTTGCGGGCAAGAAGAACGTCTCTTATGCGTTCCTCTTCATGCGCCCCGACGGCGAGCAGCTCGCCAACATTGCAGAACTCCTCAAGTCGGAACGCATTCGTCCGGTGATCGACAAGGTCTTTCCGTTCGAGCGGGCGAAGGAGGCGCTTGAATACCTGGCCCAGGGCCGCGCCAAGGGCAAGGTGGTCGTCCAGATCAAGTGAGTGTCGTATCACAGGCGCTGGGCGCTTGCGCCCTACACCACCGGCAACTCCGTCGTCGACAACACCTCCTTGAGCACCATGAACGTCCGAATCTGCCGCACGCCGGGCAGGTACAGCAGCTGTTCCGCATGCAGCCGGTTATAGCTCTCGCTGTCCTTGGTGCGAACGAGCATGAAGTAATCAAACTCGCCGGTGACGACGTGGCACTCCAGGCAGCCTGAGACCTTCTGCACGGCCTTCTCGAATGCCGCGAAGGATTCTGGCGTGGAGCGGTCCAGCACGACGCCGATCATCACGAGCGAGCCCAAGTCCATCGCACGCGGATTGAGCAACGCCACAATCCCCTTGATCAAGCCCAGCTCCTTGAGCCGTTCCACGCGCCGCAGGCAGGCTGGCGGGCTGAGGTTCACCTTGGCGGCGAGCGCGACATTGGAAATCGAAGCGTCACGCTGGAGCGCCTTCAGGATGGCCCGATCGGTGCGATCCAAGGCGTGGCGTGCGGAAGCCGCCGCACCGGTGGGTTCAGCCTGCAACTTCGTTTCGTTCTTTTTCATTTTCAAGAAATAAATGCGTCGCCTGTTGATGTACTGAACGGCCATATTGCGTGTACCAGCCTATCTTTGCAACCGCATTTCGTCGCGTTCTGCGTACCATTGGCTTCCGACATCCCGCTATTTGCGGCACCGAAGGAGCCATCTCATGAACCTGCAGAAATTCCCTCGCTATCCCCTCACGTTCGGCCCGTCGCCGATCCAGCCGTTGAAACGGCTGAGCGCGCACCTGGGCGGCAAAGTCGAGCTGTATGCCAAGCGGGAGGACTGCAATAGCGGTCTGGCCTTCGGCGGCAACAAGACGCGCAAGCTGGAATACCTGATTCCGGAAGCGCTCGAAGGCGGGTATGACACGTTGGTGTCGATTGGCGGCATCCAGTCAAACCAGACGCGCCAGGTGGCTGCCGTGGCAGCCCACCTGGGGCTCAAGTGCGTGCTGGTGCAGGAGAACTGGGTGAACTACTCCGATGCCGTGTACGACCGCGTCGGCAACATCGAGATGTCGCGCATCCTAGGCGCCGATGTACGGCTCGATGCGGCGGGCTTTGACATCGGCATCCGCCCGAGCTGGGAACAGGCCATGGAGGATGTGCGCAAGCGCGGCGGCAAGCCGTTCCCGATTCCAGCCGGTTGCTCGGAACACCCGCTTGGCGGGCTGGGCTTTGTGGGCTTTGCCGAAGAGGTGCGTCAGCAGGAAGCGGCGCTCGGCTTCAAGTTCGACTACATCGTGGTGTGCTCGGTCACGGGCAGCACGCAGGCAGGCATGGTCGTGGGCTTCGCGGCCGATGGCCGGGCCGACAGGGTGATCGGCATTGATGCCTCGGCCAAGCCCGAGCAGACACGCGCGCAGATCCTGCGCATTGCGCGACACACCGCCGAGCTAGTCGACCTCGGCCGCAACATCACCGAACAGGACGTGGTGCTCGACACGCGCTACGGTGGCCCCGAATACGGCTTGCCCAACGAGGGCACACTGGAAGCCATCCGCCTATGCGCACGTCAGGAAGGCATGCTGACCGACCCCGTGTACGAGGGGAAATCCATGCACGGCATGATCGACATGGTGCGCAACGGTGAATTTCCCGAAGGCTCGCGCGTGCTGTACGCGCACTTGGGCGGCGTGCCGGCCTTGAACGCCTACAGCTTCATCTTCCGCAATGGGTGAAGCGTCAAGCCGATCTGCACTGCGCGCTGCAGTCTCTGAGCGCGCCGGCTGAGCCCGCTAGCGTGCCTTGCCCCGCCCGCTCTTGCGGGCACTGGCGCCACGCGTCGTCTCTCGGCTTGCCGGCGCGCTGTTCGCGTTCATCTGCTCGAGCCACGATAGCGCGTCGACATACGACAGGAACTGCCGCAGATACGCCGGCGACAGCTCACGCATCGACAACAACGCTCGATGCACGAGGCTGCTTGAATTGAGTGGCCCGGCATTCGACGGCACCTCGTGGTCCAGCGACTGACGCAACTGCGTTTCAGCGCTGAGCTTCGCCCAGATGTTCCGGAAGTCATCGAGCACGCTCACTTCCGGATACGTGCTAGCCGCACGGGTCTGCTTGATGTCGCTCAGCAACACAGCCAACGGGCTGGGAGCGGGCTGGCATGCAGGCGCGGTGCGCTCACCCGAACTGGCGGTGGAAGTACGGCTAGCGTAGTCGGCGAGCAGTTGGTTCACCCGCGCATTCAGAATGTCTTGCGCTTCGCCGGTTTGGGCGGCCGCCCGCTGGTGCAATGCCTCGATCACGCGAAAGCGGATCGGGTCTGCGCGATCGGCACCGCTGGCGCGCAGGGCGCCAATCGCGGTGGCGAGCGTCGCCTCAGTGGGCTTCACGGCGCCCGCCATTGGAAGCCGACGAGCGCGGCACGGGCGCGATTTCCACCCGCCGGTTCTTGGCGCGGCCCGCGTCGTCCGCGTTGGAACTCACCGGCTGCTCCGAGCCAAACGCCGCGGCAAACACGCTCGATGCGGGGATGCCCTCGTCGATGAACGCGCGCGTCACCGTCAAAGCACGCTTGGCCGACAGCTCCCAGTTATCCGCAAACTGGCGGTTGCCGGATTGCACTTGCTGGTCATCGGTAAAGCCGCTCACCATCAGGATCTCATCGCGCGACTTCAGGTATGCAGACAGCGGGCCGGCCAGGCTCTTCAGCAGCGCACGCCCTTCCGGTTGCAACTGGTCTGAATTGAGTGCAAACAGCACGCTGCCGTTGATACCGATGCGTCCGTTGACGAGCGTCACCCGCCCCGCCGCCAGCGGGCCCGCCAGCGCCTGCTCCAACGTCTTGCGGCGCTGCGCTTCCGCCTCGCGCTGCTTGACCTCGTTCTCCAGCTTGGACGACAGCTCCAGCTGCACGCCGATCACGCCCACCAGAATCAGCACAAAGGCGCCGAGCAGCACCGACATCAGATCGCCAAAAGCCGCCCAGACAGGCGCCGTGGCTTCGACGCCGGCGTCAATGTCGTCGTTCATGCCGCCTCGGCTCCGGCAAAGGTCTGCGTGCTATGCGTACCCTGCGTGCCACCAAGGCGCTGCAGGTCTTCGATGATCTGCTTTTGCGACAGCATGCTCAGGTCGATCACCTCGCGCGCCTGTGCCACGTAGTAGGCAAGCTGCTCGTCACTGCGTGTGAGGGACTTGTCCAGCGCGGATTCGATGCGCTCCAGCTGCGCCATCAGCTTGGCGTTCGATTCGCCAAACAGTTGCACGGCCGCGCCGAACGCCTCGCCCAAGCTCGCGACTTCGGCAGCGCTGCCCGTCACCTGGGCGGCCACGGCGCCGAGCTTGCCGGTTTCGGCTTCGACATGGTCCGTGAATCGCGTGCCGACGCGCTCGAGCAAGCCGGCCGAGGTGGTCACCAGTGCATCCACTGCGGTGCGCTGCTCGGTGGAAGCATGATTGACGGCGTCGAGCAGCGTCTCCAGCGTGCCCAACAAGCGCGTGCGCTCTTCCAGCATGGCCGTGTCGCGCACCATGCTGTCCGACAGTTTCTGGCGCAGCTCGGCCACGACCTCCGCCGCCGCTTTGGGGGCCTCCGACGCGGCCTGCACGAGCTGCGAAATCTCAGCAATCGTGTCCTTGGCATGCGCCTGTGTTTGCGCGGAGATGTCGCGCGCGGTCTGCGCCAGCGCGTTGCAGATGTCCTGCTGCCGGCTGGCGGTGTCGGCGCCGGCTTGCTCCCATGCCTGGCTCAGGCGGGTGCCCACTGCACCAAGCGTCTCCGCCCAGGCGGCCAGCCGCTGGTGATCACGGGCCTCCAGCGCGGCCTGCAGTTCGACGTGCGATTGGTTCAACGCTTGCAGCAGCGCAGCACCATGCTGCTCGAACGTGGCGGCGGCGCCCTCCAACGCGCGTTGATGCTGGCTGGCAACCTCGGTCTGCGCATGCGTTTGGCGCGCCAGTGCCTCATCCCAAGCACCAGACAGGCGGCCTGCCGTGGTGTCGAGGCGTTCGGATACGCCATCGAGCAAGCGGGTCGAACGTTGCTCAAACGTGTCGGCAAAACGGTCCAGCGACGTGCTGACCTGGCCGACCAGCGCCTCGCTCGCACGTTGGTGCGCGGTCAACGCGTTGCTCCAGATGCCAGCCACCGTCTCGGCCGTGGTCTCGAAACGGGTCGACAACCCGTCAAGCTGGCGTTGCACCGCGTGGGTGACCATGTCATGCAGCGTGGCGGATTCGCGGGCGAGCCCGGCCAGGGTCGTTTCCACCACAGGCTGGATGGCGGCGCTGGCGGCCCGTGCGCTGTCAGCGGCGCTCTCCTTCAACGACTGCCCGACCGAGACGGCGAGGTTGCTGTATGCCACCTCCGCCTTGTCGAGAAACGCTTGCTGGCTGGCAAGCTGGCGCTCGCTGCTGGCGGCGCTCTGCTGCTCCAGCGCGGCCATCATGGCTTGCAAGCGATCGACCAGGGTGGGCAGCACATCGGACTGCCGCTGCAGGAGCTGGAACGTGGCTTCGCGCTGATGCGCATGCGAATAGATGCGCAGCGTGGTGGCAATGTGGGCATCCAGCGCCTGCACGGCCTGCAGCCGCTCACGCCGGCACAGCGCGGAGAGCAGCCCCAGCATGGCGGACGTCGCCACGCCGGCAATCGAGGTGCCGAACGAAAACCCCAGCCCCTTGATGGGCGCAGCCAGCGATGCGCGAATCGCCTGCAAGTCCGTGGCGCTTTCCAGCGCGGCACCGGTGCCCTTGAGCGTGACCACCATGCCGAGCAACGTGCCCAGCATGCCCAGCAGCACAAGCAGCCCCACCAGATACGGCGTCAATGCCGGCCCGGGCAGCGCGGCACGCTCACCCTCCACGCGCAGGCGCACTGCGTTGCGCAGGCTCGGGTGCAAGGGTTCAAGCCACGTGGACAATTGCGCAGGCGGCTCGGACAGCCCCGCCACGGCACGTGCAAGCGTGCCGGTCGCCTGCTGATAACGGCGCAGTTCCAGCGCGCCCGTCAAATAGATGGCACCGATCAGGACCGTTACGGCAAGCGCCAGCCCATTCCAGCCGACCAGATAGCCGCCGGCAATCCAGCCCACAGCCGCCACGCCGGCAAAGAAAACGATGAGATTCAGGTGATGTCTGGACATGGTGTCCCGCTTAGCGGGTACGAAGGGCGGCGAGCAGCCCTTCGACCGGTTGAAAACGAACCTCCAATTCCGCCAGAAGCACACTCCGCATGTCGTTGCGGAATGCGTTCAGCCACGCATTGGAGGGGGCGGCGAGGGTACCCAACTCGGCCGACGCAGTCGCATGATCGGCCTGCCGTTGTTGTTCAGCCGCACGCAGGCGCTCGAAATACTGCCCGAGCAAGGTTGGAATGCCTCCCAGCAGCGTGCGTTCGCGCACGGCAAGGGCTTGTTCCATGCTGGCATCCAGGATCGCAAGCTTGGCCAGCGCGGGCGTGTTTGCCGCCAGCACACGACGCAGGCCGCTGCGCAGGTTGCCGACATCCATCTCCATGGCTTGCTGCAGGGAGAGATAGCGCTGCCGGAAATCCGCGTAGTCCACGTCAGCCGCTGCCGGCGCGCTCTGCAGCGGCGCGCGCACCATGCCGGTGGATCGGGTATCAGGCAGGCAGCCTGCGTTGATGGCCTTCGCCAATGCCGTGCGAACGCGGCTGCACATGGCTTCTGCATTGGCCGCTTGCGCGCCGATGGCCCGGGCGCTGGGCGCGACTGCCGGCGGGCTGGCAGCCAGCGCGCTCGATAGCGTGATGGCATCAGTCCAGCTCAGCCATTGGCTCAGCCGGTCGGCCAGCGACTGCCCGGGTTGAGGCACATCGGCGTCAGCCAGACGGGCAAGTAAACGGATCAGCGCAGGGCCGCTCAGGGCTCCGCGCGGCTGGGCGTGCGCCATGCTGCGAATGCAAAAAAGGCAGAATTTTACACACGCCCGCCTAGGCGCCCGCCCCGCCCGGGGGAAACGTGCCGTCAGCCCTGCCGACGGGCGCGCACCGCGCCGGCCAGCGCATCGAGCAACGGCTCGGTCTGGGCCCAGCCCAGGCACGCGTCGGTAATTGACACGCCGCGCTGCAGCGGTACGCCGGGTTTCAGGTCCTGGCGCCCTTCTTCCAGATGGCTTTCGATCATGACGCCGACAATGCGGCGCTCGCCGGCGGCCAGCTGCTGTGCCACGTCTTGCCCCACATCGATCTGGCGCAGGTGCGATTTGCCGGAATTTGCGTGCGAGCAATCGACCATCACCTGCTCGCGCAAGCCCGCCTTTCGCAGAATCGCGCAGCTGTCTTCAATGGCCGCCGCGTCGTAGTTGGGCCCCTTCTTGCCGCCGCGCAGGATGACATGCGCATCGCTGTTGCCGCGCGTCTCGAAAATCGCGGCCATGCCCATCTTCGTCATGCCCATGAACGAGTGCGAGGAGCGCGCCGCCAGAATCGCGTCGGCGGCGATCTGCACCCCACCATCGGTGCCGTTCTTGAAGCCGATCGGGCAGCTCAGGCCCGAGGCCAGTTGCCGGTGGCTCTGGCTCTCGGTCGTGCGCGCGCCAATGGCGCCCCAGGCGACGAGGTCGGCAATGTACTGCGGGCTCAGCAAATCCAGAAACTCGGTGGCCACCGGCAAGCCCAGCGCCGTCACCTCCAGCAACAGCTCGCGCGCGCGGCGCAGGCCTTCGTTGATGCGGAAGCTGCCATCCAGCCGCGGGTCATTGATGTAGCCCTTCCAGCCGACGGTGGTGCGGGGTTTCTCAAAGTACACGCGCATCACGATCAGCAGGTCGTCACGCAGGCGCGCCGCTGCGGCCTTGAGGTGATGGGCGTACTCCATCGCCTGGTCGTGGTCGTGGATGGAGCACGGGCCCACCACCGCAATCAGCCGATCATCCCGGCCCTGCAGCACGTTGGTGATGGCGGCGCGGCTGGTTTCCACCTGGGCCTGCACTTCGGGCGATACGGGCAGCTCGTCCAGCAGCAGCGCCGGGGAAATCAGCGGGCGGACGGCGCCGATACGCACGTCGTCAATGCGGGTGGTGTCCTGCGTGGCGTCGGCCACGCCGACTTCTTTGTCGTGCTGAGGATCGTCAATACGGGTCATGGCAAGCGGTGTTCTGTGGCTCTAGTCCGCTAAATCATTGAAATGGGAGGGGCAGGACAGGCCATGCGGGATGCAGCGCTAGGCGCAAAGCGCAGCAATAGCGGGCTATTGCGCGCATTTGCAACGACGCGATGCGCCCGCATGGCGTGGCAGGCACTGACCAATTTCAGTGATTCAGTGGACTAGCAATGAAAAACAGCGCTCATTAGGCCTGTGCGGGGCCGGCTGCGCAAGCGCAATGGTGCGCCAGCCGCACGGAATCTGTTCTCCGACAAAAAACCGCCCGGGGCAGACCCTCTCAAGGGTGATCGCACATCGACCTAGTCTTTCTCTCCGAGCCGCCTCATACGAATGCGCTATTCAGAAAAGGGACGAATCGGCCGCTCCTAAGGAGGTGGCAATGCACGATGCCCATCACGCCGTCATGTTGAGAAAAAAGAGGAACCCCATGCTGCTGGCCTGCCAGCTTCCGTTGTCCAGCTTGCAGGTTCGCGCCGCACCTGCCGCCGATGCGCAGGCCCCTGCCCGGATTTAATCACCCGCCCTTGCCGACTGTGTCGGGCGTCCGCTCGCGCCCCGACCGTTCCGAACTCTGGAGTGCTCCATGACCGTCAGAACGTTTGCGAGCACCGTGGCGGGCTTCATGGGTGTGTCGTCAGACAACCCGGAGCTGCTCAAGGCGCAGTACCGCGCCTTTTCGCGCCAGCTGCCGATGATGTATTTCATCCTCATCAGCAGCACCTGGGCGGTCGCCCTCGCCTTCCGCAGCCATGCCCCCCACTGGCTCGCCATCGGGGTGCCGCTGCTGCTCACGGCAGCCTGCGCGGTGCGCGTGCTGCACTGGTGGCGGTCTCGGCGGATTGACCCCACGCCCGAACTCGCCCTGCGCGCGCTCAAACGCACCAACCGGCTGGCGAGCATCATCGCCGCGGCTTTCACGGCGTGGTCGCTGGCACTGTTTCCCTATGGGGACCCGTACACGCGCTCTTACCTGGCCTTCTACATGGCCATTACCGTGATCGCCTGCATCTTCTGCCTGATGCACCTGCGCTCGGCCGCCATCATGGTCACGGTCATCGTCAATGGCGTGTTCATCGCGTTTTTTTCGGCGACGGGGCAGCCGACCTTTGTGGCCATCGCCATCAACATGGCGCTGGTGTCGTTGGGCCTGCTGGTCATCCTGATGATCAACTACCGCGATTTCACTCTCATGGTGAACGCGCAAACCGAGGCCCGCCGCCGCGAAGCCGAACAAGGCCGCCTGCTGCAGATGATCGACGACATGCCCATCGCCGTCATGACGGTCAAGCCAGACTCGCTGGTCATCAACTACGCCAACAACACCTCCAAGCGCCTGGTCGACCGGATCGCGCACCTGCTGCCGGTCAAGAGCGACGGGTTGCTCGGTACCTCCATCGACATCTTCCACGCACGACCGGAGACGCAACGCCGGCTGCTGGCCGACCCGGCCAACCTGCCATACAACACCCGGGTACAGCTCGGCCCGGAAGTGCTGGACCTGAAAATTTCGGCCGTGCGCGCCAACGATGGCAGCTACATCGGCCCCATGCTGACCTGGGCGCTGGTGACCAAAGAGGTGGAAGCCGAAAACCGTATCCGCCAGTTGGCCCACTTCGACATGCTCACGGGGCTCGCCAATCGCACCAACTTTCGCGAGCAGTTGGATGCACGGCTTGCGGTGCCGGGTGCCTGCCTCGGGCTGCTGTATATCGATCTGGACGGCTTCAAGGTGGTCAACGACACCAAGGGCCACCGCGCGGGCGATGCCTTGCTGGAACAGGTGGCAGCACGGCTGCAGTCGGTGTGCAGCCACGCCGGCACCATCGCGCGGTTGGGCGGAGACGAATTCGCCGTGCTCGTGCCGCATGACGATGCCAACCAGGCAACCGCGCTGGCCTGCGCCATCATCGCGGCGCTCAGCACGCCGTATCCCCTGGGCACAGATCAGAGCGTGCGGATCGGGGCATCGGTCGGCATGGCGCTGGCGCCAGCGCATGGCCATGATGCCGAAAGCCTGCTCGCACGTGCGGACATCGCGCTCTATGCCGCCAAGGCGGCCGGCAAAGGCATGGCGCGCCTGTTCAGCGCAGACATGGAAACCCGTATTCAAGAGCGCGCCCGTCTGGAAGCGCAGTTGCGCGTGGCGCTGGAGCGTGAAGAACGCCTGTTCGTCTTCTACCAGCCGATCATCCACGTGGAGACCGGCAAGGTCACCGCGCGCGAGGCGCTGGTGCGCTGGCACCACGCCGAGCGCGGCTGGGTGCCGCCGGCGGAGTTCGTGCCCATTGCCGAGCAAAGCGGGCTGATCGACCAGCTCGGCCGCTTCGTGCTGCAACAGGCCTGCCGGGAAGCCGCCCGCTGGGAAGACGGTGCACGCGTGGCGGTGAACGTATCGCCCATGCAATTGGGCAAGGCCACGCTGGCGCAGACGGTGCGGGCGGCCCTGCTCGATGCGGGTCTCGCCGCCGACCGGCTGGAGATCGAAGTCACGGAAACCGCACTCGTCCAGAACGAGGCCGAGAGCATTGAAGACCTGCGCGAGCTCTATCGGATGGGTGTGCGCGTTGCGCTCGACGACTTCGGCACGGGCTACTCATCGCTTGCGCATCTACGCGCATTTCCGTTCGACAAGATCAAGATTGACCGCTCGTTCGTCTGCGACTTGCAGGAGCGGCCCGACAGTGCCGTGCTCGTCAAAGCGATTGCCGACCTGGGCCGGCAGCTTGGCGTGATTACTGTGGCGGAAGGCGTGGAAACACCGGCCCACGCGCGGCTGATCCGAGAAGCGGGCTGCACGGAGGCGCAAGGGTATTTTTACGGCCGCCCTGCCCCCTCCGAAGGGGATCGGGACGCCGTGGAAGCCTGCTCTGCGCTGGAACCGGTGGCCGCTGCCGGTTGACTCAGCGCCACCGCGGGATGCATCCGTGCGTAGGCAAACGCATAGTCCAGCTCGCCGGATGCCTGCGCGTGCAGTGTGAACAGCGGCTGCCCCACCTGCACCTGATCATGCAACCGCACGTGCATTTCCACGCCGGCCACCTGGCGCATCGGCGCGCCGGCGAGCTTGGCGATCCGCGCGAGATGGCGGTTGTCGATACTGCTGATGATGCCGTCCTGCTCGGCCACCACATCGCGGCGGAAGATGGCTTCACCGGGTACCCGCAGGCCGCCCTGCGCTTCGCAGATCTCTTCGAACTTGCGCCACGCGGCGCCGCTGTCGAGCACGCCTTCAGCAACCGCACCGCCTGAACCAGGCGCGGCCGCCCCGCAGAACTCCAGCAGCGCGCCGGCCAGCAGCAAGGAGCGCTCTCGCAAGTCGAACGGTGCGGCCGGCAAGCGCTGCAGTACGGCCAGCACGTCGCGCGCCTCCAGGGCCGGGCCGATTCCCCGGCCCACCGGCTGCGCGCCATCCGTGGGCACAGTCAGCACGTGCACGCCAAACGCCCGCGCCACGCGTTCGAGCAACATGCGCAGGCGCACCAGATCGGGCTCACTACGCACCTTGGCGGTGGGCCCAACCGGCACATCGATCACGACATGGGTGGACCCAGCGGCGATCTTTTTCGACAGAATCGACGCCACCAATTGCGCATCGCTGTCCACATCCAGCGCGCGCTCCACGCGGATCAACACATCATCGGCCGGGCTCAGGCTCAGCGCCCCACCCCACGCCAGCGACGCGCCCACGCGGTCAACCACGCGCCGCAACTCCGTCGCACTCAGGTTCACCCGCGTGAGCGTTTCCATGGTGTCGGCCGTGCCAGCGGGCGAGGTGATGGCACGTGACGATGTCTTAGGCAACAGCAGCCCAGCCGCAGCGGCAATGGCCACGACGATCGGGCTGGTGCGGTTACCCGGCAGACCGCCCACGCAATGCTTGTCGGCAACAACGGGGCGATCCCATGTGAGGCGCTCGCCTGAGTCGACCATCGCCTGCGTCAGGTCGATGGTCTCCTTCACACTCATGCGCTCGCCCGCGCACGCGCTCAGGAAGGCGGCGATGTGCACGTCGGCGTAGCGCTCGTTGGCGATGTCTCGGATGACGCTGCCGAGCTGGTGCGCGTCCAGGTGGGCACCGTAGATCTTGGCGCGCACCGCCCGCAGTGATTCCAGCGCCGGCGCGTGGCTCACGCTCACCACGTCACCAGGCCGTGCCATCAGCGACTCTGCGGCGCTGACAGACAGGCTCACCTCGCACTTCTCCAGCAACGTGGACGCGACGAGATTGAGCGTGGCGATCAGCGCGCGCTCGCCAATACGCACCTCCACCCGGGCCTGCGCGGCAAACCCTTCGGCGCGGCAGATCGCGCAATCCGGGTGCATGTAGATGACATGCTCCTGCCAGGTGTCGATACCGAGCGGTTTGAAGGTCAGCCGGTCGGGCAGCGCCGTCACTTCGGGTGGCTCGCGCATGGCAATGGCTCCGGATGCCGCCGAGGTTCCTGGCCGGCCATCACAGGGGAAAGCGAAAGTGCCCGCTATGCAGGGTGATCTGCTGGGAACCGGTCAGCTCGAACATGGCCCGGGCAACCGCTTCGATATCACTGCGATGGCCGGCGAACGCCTGCACCAGGTCTTCGGAGCGGCACGAGCGCGCGCCGAAGTGGTCTTCCAGTGCCTCCGCCGTGATGGCGTAGGTGGCGTTTTTGCCGTCCACCGAGGCGCGGCATTGCAGCACCGGGCCAGCCGCGCAGTAAGTGGGCTCGCTGATTGAGAACTCGATCTGTTTCATGATGCATGCCCCAGGGTGATGATGTTGCTATCGCCAGCGTAGGAGCGCTGCCCTTAGCGGACAAGCCGGCTTGTGGCCTCGGGCAGAGGTAGATCAAACAGCGGTGCGATTGCCTCCACCAGCGGTGCCGTCAACGCAATGCGGTTGGACGGATGCGCGATGGTGTCGCAGGTGACGACGTCCGCTGCCACGTTGCACAACGCGCTGTACGCATGCTCCGCAAAGACGGCGTGAACGGCCACGCAATATGGGCGTGGCAATCCTGCACGCTGGAGCTGCTCGGCGGCGGCCACCAGCGTGCGTCCGGTGGAAATAATGTCGTCAACCAGCACCGGCACACATCCTGGGTGCATGCCCGGCGCGACGGCGGACACTTCCACTTGCCACGCGCTATGGCGTGTCTTGTTGAGCACTGTCCACGGCGCGTCACACAGCTTGGCGACGTGTTCGACCCACTGGCGGCTTTCCTCATCGGGGCCGATCAGCACCGGGTTTTGCACGTGCGCGCGCACCCAGGCCGCCAACGCAGGCGCCGCCTGCACCGCAACAGTGGGAATCCCATAGACCTCCGACAGCGTGGAGATGCGATGCAGATGCGGGTCTACCGTGATGAGCCAATCGAAGTACTGCGTCAGCAACGCGGCAAAGTGCTGCGCGGCGCAGATCTCGCCGAACTGGAAGACGGCGTCTTGCCGCATGTAGGCCAGATATGGCGCCACCAGCCCCACGCGGCGGGCGCCGCCTTCGCGGGCCGCAAGGGCCAGCCACAGCAGGGGCAGCAGCTTGTCGTCGGGGCGATCCAGCGTACAGACGATGGCGACATCGGCGCCGCGCACGGGCGTTCGCAGCCGCACGTAGGAATCGCCATCGGGAAAGCGCTTGATGTCCGCGTGGCCGATTTCCGCGCCCAACGGGAGCGCCAATCGGGCCGCGGCGGCTTGATTGCCCGGCATGGCCAGCACGATACGCCTGCCCGCCGTGCGCGCAGATGACTGAACCGGTGCCCGGGTTTCCATGATCAGATCAGCGGATAGGTTTGCCGATACTCCGGCATGCGCACCGGCCATTGCAGTTCGCGCTCGATGCGCTGGCGCAGGGCATCGCTGGCGGCCGGTTCGCCATGGACGACAAAGGTCTGCCGTGGCGCGCGCGTGAAGCCGTGCAGCCACGTCATCAACTCGTTGACATCGGCATGGGCGGAGAGATTGGCAATCTGCTCAACCGTCGCGCGGATCGGGACTTCCCGGCCGTGCACACGCAACGCACGCTGCCCCGCCAGCAGGGCCGCACCGCGTGTGCCCGCCGCCTGGAACCCCGACATCAGGATGGCGTTGTGCTTACCCCCGCCAAAGCTCTTGAGGTGATGCAGCACCCGGCCGCCTGTGGCCATGCCGCTGGCGGCAAGAATGATCTTGGGCGTGCGGTCGCTGCTCAGATGCATCGACTGCTGCGGACTCTGGATCGGCACGGCAAGCGCACACGCCGCCTGGCAATCCGCCGCCTCGATATGCAGGTCGTCAACGTGATGCGCAAACACCTCGGTCGCGCGCTCGGCCATCGGGCTGTCGAGGTAGATCGGCACATGCGGAATCCGGTGCGCACGAATCAATTGATACAGGCAGAACAGCAGCGCCTGTGTGCGTCCGACCGCGAACGCGGGGATCAGCAGCGTACCGCCCTCGCCGATCGTCCGCCGCACGATCTGCTCAAGCACATCAAGCGGATCGCCAGCCGGGTGCACGCGGTCACCATAGGTGGATTCCACTAGCAGCGTATCGGCCTCGGCCACAGGCTCCGGCGGCCGCATCACTGGGTCGACTTGCCGGCCCAGATCGCCGGAAAAGACGATGCGCTGGCCGCCTGCAAACAGCGTCACCGTGGCCGCGCCGATGATGTGGCCGGCACGATGGAACTCGGCCTCCACACCTTCCACCACCGGAAAGCGCTCGCCATACGCCACCGGGTGCAACTTGCGCAGCGCCTTGGCGGCGTCCTTTTCGTCATAGAGCGGCAAGGCCGGATGGTGGCGAGAGAAGCCCTGCGCGTTAGCGTACTGCGCATCTTCCACCGCCAGCCGTGCGCTGTCGGGCAGCATGATGTTGCACAGATCGGCCGTACCTTTCGTGCAATACACGGGGCCGCGAAACCCGTTGCGCACCAGCAGCGGCAGGTAGCCGCTGTGGTCGATATGCGCGTGGGTCAGCACCACAGCATCCACGTGATGCGGGTTGATTGCGAGCGGGTCCCAGTTGCGCAGCCGCAAGGATTTGTAGCCCTGGAACAGCCCGCAATCGACCATCACGCGGTGCGCGCCGGTGTCCAGCACGTACTTGGAGCCGGTCACCGTATCGGTGGCGCCGAGAAACTGCAGCCGCATGTCTCCCCCTTTTTTCCTTCCTGCTGCGCTGCTCAGCGAATGGGGACGCGTTGCTGCGTCGAAGCCTCCTTCTTGGGCAGCATCACGCGCAAGAGCCCATCGGCGTAGGTCGCCTCGACCTTGCCTTCGTCAACGGCAGCATCCAGCGTGAACATGCGCTGCATCGCGCCGCTGTACCGCTCGCTGCGGATGACGCGCTCGCCTTCCTTCTTCTCGGTCTGGCGCTCCACCTTGGCCGAGATCATGACCGTGCCGCGATCGACCGTGACGTCGATGTCCTCCTTTTTTGCGCCCGGGATTTCCGCCACCACGCTGTATGCGGAATCGGATTCCGTCACGTCCACCTTGAACGGCAGTACGCCGTCCATGTTGCCCCGGAACGAACGCAACAACCCCTGGAAGATGTCGCCCACCGGTTCGATCGCGAATGGGTCGTAACGCCTGAGTTGGCTCATGGCTACCTCCTGATACATGACTGGATTGCCGGTACTCGCCGACACATTCATCGTGGCACGGCGTGCCGGCCGTGCCTTGCGGCAGATCAATGTCCGGATACTGCAACCAAAGACCCGATTCGGAGGGTATCGCCCTGGCGCACGCGCGACCTCGTTGCCAGCGCCACGGAAACCCGATGCGTTGACACGCATCAACCCATTCGCGCAAGAGAGGGGAAGAATACAAAGGCTGGCGTTGCACTCAAGCATGCGCCAGGCCGACGCAGCGCTCGCTGCGCATCTTGCTCAAATGGAGTGACACCGTGACGATTCCCGTCGATCTTTCGTTTCAAGGCCTGCCCTACTCCAACGCGATTGAAGAAGCCGTCGCCCACCAGCTCAGCCGCCTGGAACGGCTGCGCAGCCACATCACGCGCTGCCGGGTCAGTCTGAGCCAGGAGGCCAAACATCAGCAGCAGGGCCGGCCTTTCAGCGTACGCGTCGACCTGGTGACGCCGCTGAGCGATCGCATCTTCAGCGACACCGCTGAACAAGACCCCTACGTTGCCCTGCGCGAGGCGTTTGCGCGCGTGGAGCGCATGCTGATCGACGCCACGCAGAAGCAACGCAGTCACAGCGGGCAGCAGGGCCATCCAACCGAAGACGCATAACCGTCTCCAAGCCGATCGCGCGTGGGGCACAGGAGGTACACGCACGGCCGTTCCACCTAGCCCCGTCCTTGCCGCCCACGCGGTACCGCCGGCACGCGATACCGAAGCCTTGGTCACCAGCCTGCTGACGGCCATTGCCCACGTGATTCCCGCGGAAGTGTCTGCCGTGTTGCCGTGGGTACTTCGCACGCTTGCGCACCGATGAGCGCGAGCACGGGCCGGCTACAGCGTGTCTTCGTCCGAAAATAGATGATGACGAATGGCGTAGCGTACGAGGGCCGCTTCGCTGGAGAGCTGCAGTTTGTCCATCAGGCGCATCTTGTACGTGCTGATGGTCTTGGGGCTGACGCACAGGCTAGTGGCAATGTCCGTCAACAGCTCGCCCTGTACGAGGCGGCGGTAGACCTCCATCTCGCGGTCGGACAAGCGCGTGTGGGGCGCTTCTTCATTGGCCTCGCCCAGGCTGTGTGCGAGTTTTTCCGCAATGGCCGGGCTGACGTAAGTACCGCCACTGGCGACCTTCTGCAGCGCCGTCACCAGTTCGGTCGCGGCGCTTTCCTTGGTCAGATACGCCGCCGCGCCGGCACGGAATGCCCGCGCGACGTACTGCTCTTCCGCGTGCATGGTCAGCACCAGCGCCCGCACACCGGGATGGTCCGCATGCAGCTGGCGCAGCAGTTCCAGCCCGTTGCGGCCTGGCATGGACAAATCCAGCACGATCACCCGGGGCTGATGCTCGCGCACGAGTTGCAGCACCTGCGTGCCGTCGGACGCTTCGCACACCACTTCGAAATCTCCGGCGCGCTCCAGGATATGGCGCACGCCGTCGCGCATCACGGCGTGATCGTCGGCGATCATCACGCGGATCATGAACGGCTCTCCTCAGTCAAAACTTGGTTAACAGGAAAACACACGGTCAGCCGGAACCCAGTGTCGAGCGCATGCGATGTCGTGACCTGGCCGCCCAGTTGGCGCGCCCGCTCGCGGATCCCCAGCAGGCCCAGCGGCCGGCGCGCACCTTCCGCGGGCGGTGCGCCGCTCCAGCCTCGGCCGTTGTCTTGAATGCTCAGTTCGAACATGTCGTCCTGGCGGCCGAAGTGAATGTCCACGCGGGTGGCATCGGCATGGCGCACCACATTGTTCAACGCTTCCTGCACGATGCGGAACACTGAGATGGCCGAGTGTTCGTCCATCGTCACCTCTTCGGCCCGCACCTGAATGATCAGGCCGAAGCGCTGGCGCACGTTCTTGGCGATCCACTCAATGGCCGGCACGAGGCCCAGTTCGTCCAGCAACGGCGGGCGCAAGTCGGCGGAAATCTGCCGCACGGCGGCGATGGTCTCGTCGATCACGCGCTGCATGGCCGCCGTCTGCGCTGTCAGCGTGCCGGGCGTGCCGGCTGCCTGAAGATCGGCCGCCAGCAGCGAGATATCCATCTTCAGCGCGCTCAGGCGCTGGCCAAGATCGTCGTGCAATTCCCTGGCGATGCGGCGGCGCTCTTCTTCACGCGCGGCGAGGATGCTGTCGGACAAGTGCTGCAACTCTTCCTGCGAGCGCCGCAGTGCGGCATCGGCGCGCATGCGCTCGGTGGTGTCGCGCAGCATCACCGTATAGAGCTTGGCGCCGCTGTCCTCGATCTGCGAGATGGACGCCTCGATGGGGAATTCACGCCCGTCTGCATGCAGGGCAAACAAGGCACGCTGGCGGCCCATCTGGCGCTCCGACACACCTGTCACGCCAAACCGGCGCACATGCGCCTCGTGCGCACTGCGAAACCGCTCAGGGATGAAATCAGCCAGCGGGCGGCCAATGGCGTGGCTGGCGGGGCACCCAAACAGCGTCTCGGCCATCGGGTTGAACAGGACGATGCGTTGCGCATCGTCCACCGAGATGATGGCCTCCATGGACGAGCGGATGATGCCCGCCAGCCGGGCCTCGCTCTTTTCCAGGTAGGCGAGATAGTCGGTGACGGTGGCGCGCAGCATGCGCAGCCGGAACCAGTAGAACGTGAGCGCCAGCACGGCAGCCAGGCTGGCGATGGCCAGCAGTAGGATGGCCGCCCCGCGCACGCGCGGAATGGCCACCGAAGCCAGCCATGCCGCCGAGACAAACAGCAGCACGACTGCCAGCCCGCCGGCCAGCAGTTCGGCAGGCGTGGAATGCAACTGCAGCAGGCGCCCCCGCCCGGCGGCTGCCGAATGCCCGGAATGCCCGGGTTGTCCCTCTTGCTTCATGGCTGAATGCCGGCCCCGGCCAGACGAAGATGCCGTCACATTAATCCATCTAACCCGCAATGGGAATTGACCATGTGATGGATACGTCGCCAAATCAGCGCATCGTTGTCAGGGTTTCCTGACAGCCTTGCGGCGCACACCGACAGCACTCTCAGCGCTCCCTGATTTCGCCGGATACCGCACTTTCAGATACTTCCCATATACGGACACCGGAACAGCCAGATAAGCGGCGATCGGGGCCCGCAACCTGTTCGCCCCCTCAGGAGAGGCCGCCATGATGCCCAACACAGTCGAAGCCCGCACCCCAGCCAAAGTGGGCCGCCCCGCCCCCATCGCCCAGCTCAAGCTGGTGCGTGACATCCACGCTCCCGCCCCGATGGACCCGGCGCTGCAAAGCCAATGCGCCAATTGCGTGATGCACTGGGCGTGCCTGACCAACGCCGTACCGACGGCACAGCGCATGCAACTGGACCGCATGGTCCACACCTGGCGCAAGGTCGGCAAGGGCGAGACGCTGTTCCGCGCCGGAGACACCTTCCACGCCCTTTACGCCGTGCGCTCCGGCTCGTTCAAGACGGTGGTATCGCACCCCAACGGTTCGAGCCATGTCACGGGCTTTCAGTTGTCGGGGGAAACCCTTGGCCTGGATGGCATTGCCGCTGACAAGCACACCTGCGACGCCATCGCCCTGGAAGACAGCACCGTCTGCTCCATGCCGTTCCATTGCGTGGAAGACCTCTGCCAGGACATCCGCCCGCTGCAACACCGCCTGCACCAGTTGATGGCCGAAGAGATCGTGCGTGAGTCCGGCCTGATGCTGTTGCTGGCCGGACTGACCGCCGAGGCGCGCGTAGCGACCTTCCTGCTGAACCTGTCGTCGCGCATGCAAGCACGTGGCTACTCGCCATCGAGCTTCACGCTGCGCATGACGCGCGACGAGATCGGCAGCTACCTCGGCATGCAGCTGGAAACCGTCAGCCGCGCGCTGTCACGCTTCCAGCGCGAAGGCTGGATCACCGTGGAAGGCAAGCGGATCGCCCTGCTGGATGCTGCTGCGCTCAGCGCGCTGTAACTGTGTAACCAATCGGCCGATCGCGCCTGCGCAACTCGCGTTCAACCGCCGAGCTGCAGATGGTCGATGACCTCCGTCACGCCGGGCGCGGACCATGCCGCGCCCATGGCGGCGCGCCGCTCCGAAGCAGAATCCACGCGCCCGCTCAGCGTGACGGTACCGCCTTGCACCGACACCTGGATGTGGCTGGCTTCGCGCTCGGCATGCCGCCGTAGCGCAGCGCCAATCTGCTCCGACACATCCGCCGGCACCAGCCGCGCTTTGATCTTCAGCCGGTTGATGAGCCCGCCGACGCCCCGCAGCGTCCCCACTGCGCGCGCGGCCATTTCACTCTGGTAGGGCCAGTCGACCTCGCCTGACAGGGTCACCCAGCCGTGTTCCACCAGCACTTCGATGCGGTCGGATGGCACACTCGCATGCCACTCCAGGGCGGATCGGGCAGCCTGCGCGACATCCTCGTCTGCGTGCGTGCCCGGCAGCCGCACTTCGATCTTCTGCACCACGCCGCGCACGCCGGCCACACGTTCTGCGGCATGCTCAGCAGCCAGCTTCTCGGTGTAGCTGTGCACGTGGCCAGTCAGGGTGACGACCCCGTGGTCGACCTCCACGCCAATGGAGGCTGCATCCACCGCTGGCTCCCAGACCAGTTCGTCGCTGACATCCTGTTTGATGCCCAGGTCGCTTTTCATGGTGGTCTCCTTGGCCTGATGATTCGCTTGGTTGCGTTCACGCGTCTCAGGCCCAGTGACGCTCGCGCGCCGATTGGCAAGCGAGACAGCGCAACGCGGTGGGCTGCGCTTGCAGCCGGGCAAACGGGATGCGCTCGCCGCAATCTGTACACACGCCGTACTGGTGCATGCGCATCCGCTCGCGGGCCGCATCGATTTCGACCAGCTCGTGCCGGTAGTGTGTCTGCATGATGTCGCCCGCCAGTTCGCTGGTTTCGCGCGCGGCCAGGTCAACGTTCTGGAATGGCTCCTCCGCCATCGGTGGCGGTGCACTGGACATGGCGCCGGCCAGCTGGCGCCGCACGCGCGCTTCGTGTTCATCCAGCAACGCGTTGAGCCGCTGCCGTTGCGCGTCGGTCAAGTGGGTCATGCCCCTCTCCTTGTCATGCGGGTCCGCTGTCATATGCCGCTTCATGCCTCGGAGGGCGACAGCCACACTGGACGCCGCTTCACCTGCCCCCACTGGCCGGCCACCCTGACCTGTTCGACAAAGCCGGCCACCTCTTCATGTGATAGTCCGGTCAGCACATCGCGCTGGCACAGCGCAAGCACCGGCGAGGGAATCATCGCGGTGATCTGCGCGATCTCTTCCACGGCTCGGAACGCGCCACGCGCCGCCATTACGCAAACCACCGACAGGTGCCCCGGCAGCGGTGTCTGGTCTTTCAGGAAATCGCGCATGGGTGCAGCAAGATGGCCCATCCAGATCGGCGCCAGCACCACAATCTGGTCGAACGACCCCAGGTCAGGCCCTTCATAGCGGTAAGGCGCGCGCTTGCCCAACAGGGTTTCGATCACGCATCGCACGTCGCCCAGAAAGCCGGCGCGTGGGCGCGCGTCCGTCACTTCGGTCAGTTGCCAGCCGCTTTGCGCGGCCATCAGTTCGGCCACCAGGCGAGCCGTGCCGGTGCGCGAGTAATAGACGATCAGTGTTCTGCTCATGACGAACTCCCAGGCAAGCGATTCGAGCACGCAATTCGGGACACGCGATAGACGCGGTCAGGCCTTCACCCACAGATGGTCGATGACGGCTCGCACGCCGGGCGCATCCCACGCAGCCTCGCGCGCGGCGCGGCACTCGTTGAGGTTGCGCAGCGCTCCGGTGAGCGTGACCGTGCCGCCCGCCACCGACACATGCACCCGCGCTGCATCCAGTACGGCCTGACGCTCCAGCGCCTTCGTGATGCGGGCGGTCAGATCGGTGGGGCCCACCGTGCCACGCAAGGTGAGCGCGTTGGCGACGGACCGAACGCCACGCACTCGGCGCACGGTGTCCAGTGCGGCACGACGCTGAAAATCGTGGTCGACCTCACCGCGCAAGGTCACCGCGCCGTCGTCCACCGTCACGGCCACGGCGCCTTCGGGCACGGAGGCGTTCCAGTGCAGCGCAGTACAGATGGCCTGGGCAATCTCTTCGTCAGGGCGACGCATGTCGGGCGGCACGCGTACGTCCACGTGCACGACCAACGCCGTCACGCCTGCCACGCGTCGAGCGGCGTCCTCAGCAGCGGCCTTATCGGCAAACGTATCGACATTGCCGGTCAGCGTGACCACACCGTCCTTGACGCGCACGGCAAAGCGATCGTCCTGTACAGCCGGATCCCATTCCAGTTCTTCTTCTACATCGTGCTTGAGTGCGATGTCGCCTTTCATGGTGCGCTCCTTCGATTCAAACACGCGCTCCGTACCACCTCGGTGCAACCTAGTGCGACAGCAGCACCGGCACCGTCATCGTGGCCAGCAAGGTACGCGTGACCCCGCCCAGCACCAGCTCGCGCAGGCGGCTGTGTCCATAGGCGCCCATGACGATCAGATCGGCATTGCAGTCGGCCGCGCGCGAGAGCAGCATCTCGCCGATCGCTACATCCGACTCCACACAGCGCACTTCTTCGACGGTCGCATCAATGCCGTGCACCTTGAGCGCGCGGGCCACTTGGCCCACCGTGGTGTCTTCGGCCCAGTGTTGCGGGCGCTCACCCAGCATCTGCAACACGCGCACGCTGGCACCCTGCATCAACGGCAGCGCATCGTGCAGCGCGCGCGCCGATTCGCGCCCGCCGCTCCAAGCCACCAGCAGCCGCTGAGCCACTTGCGTAAACCGACCGGCATAGGGCACCACCAGCACAGGCCGGCCAGATTCGAGAATCAAGGTTTCGACAAAATCGGCAGCGACAAAGCCGGCCGGGTCGTCCGGGTTTCGCTGCCCGACGATCAGCAGATCGGCCTCGCGCGCCTCGCGCAGCACCAATGCAAGCGGGTCCCCCTCGACAGCGCGCCATTCCGCGTATTCACCCAACGCTGCCGTGGCGTCACGAAAGTTCGCGTGCACGACGTCCCGCACACGGTCACGGCGGTGGCGGTCTTCCTCCAGGTATCGCGCTGCGCCTTCCATCATGTAGAACCAACTGGGGCTCGGCGTAAAGCTGGCGTACACGCCGATCAGCCGGGCGCGGTGCGCGCGGGCGTATTGCATGGCAAGGTGCAAGCGGTGCACTGCGGCTTCGCTGGCATCCAGATGCACCATCACGCTGGCATAGGTCATGTCCACTCCTTCAGGCAATCACGACGTTGGAGAGCGGCTGGGTTGCCTCGTGCTCGCTTTGCGCCTCAACGGCACGCACCAGCAGCACCGGCAACCGGCTCTGCCGCACCACGGCCTCGGCCACGCTGCCCAGCAGCATCCGCCGAAACCCGCGCCGGCCGTGGGTGCCGAGCACGATGGCCTTGGCATCCACATCGTGCGCGGCCTGTTCAATGGCGTAACCCATGTCGAAGGTGCCGATGGGGTCGTCCACCACCATCGTCTTGACGCGCACCCCAGCCTTTTCGGCTTTGGCGCGGCCGGTGGCAACAATCTGCTTGCCTTGGTCGAGCAGCGCTTCCGTAAAACCGCGCACGTCGATATAGCCGACGTCGTATTTGAGGTAGCTGTTGTCAATGACGTGAGCGATGACCAGTTCTGCATCCAGCTTGTGCGCAAGCTCGATGGCTTGGTCGAGGGCGCGATCGGCGGTTTCGCTGCCGTCCAGCGCCACCAGGATCCTGTCGTACATGGTGAGCCTCCCTATCAAACGGGCCGCATGCAGGGTTCGGCATGCAGGCCTCGGTTTGTCTGCTTCCATGTTGGATCAACTGCGCGGTGGCCCCTTGATTTACATCAGCGTTTGCCCCGGCGCCGGGGCGTGATGCTCGCTTGATCTGCCTCAAGGGGCAGGATGCGACGCCCGCTAGACTCGTCCGCCTGATTGCCGCGACGCCCGCCCCAGGAGAAGCCGCGTCGCAGGGGCCTCACACCTTGTGCGGGATCAACACCCGATAGCGCCCCGTCCTTATAGTGAAAACGAATGTGCAACGGAGTCCAGCATGAGGGTTGACGAAATTTGCTCGCGTCGCATCGTCCACGTTTCGGCGTCGACGACGCTGCAGACGGCCGCCCGGATGATGCGGGACCAGAGTCTGCGTGCGCTGTTCGTGACCGAGCAAGGGGCCACCGGCACGCGCGTGGCGGGCATCGTCACCGACCGCGACATGGTGGTGCACGGTATCGCCGACCACGACGACTGTTCGCGCGCCACGGTGGCCCAGGCCATGACGCGCGGCGTGCTGACCATCCAGGGCCATGCTGTGATCAGCGAGGCGCTGCGCACGATGATGGGCCACGGCCTGCATCGGCTGGCGGTGATCGACGCGCAGCAACGGCTGATCGGCATGCTCACGCTGGATGACGCCATCCGGGCGATGGGCAGCGAATGGACGCTGCTCGCTGGCGTCCTGGGCCGCGACCGCTGCGCGGAACCCGCTTCAAGCACACCGTCGCATCTGACGGTCTAGCGCGTCTTCTTTCTCACAACGAGGAGCACATCATGCTGCCCAATGTTGGAACCCCCGATCGCGTGGTCCGCATCCTGATCGGCATCGCCATGATTCTGCTGGCTGCGTTCGGCAAGGTGCCGGCGTGGGTTGGCTGGCTCGGCCTAGTGCCGCTGGTGACGGGCGTGATACGCATCTGCCCGCTCTATTGGGTGCTAGGCATCGGCCGGGATTGATCACGCCGAAACCAGAAAGCCGGCCCAACCCAGGGCCACCATGGTCAGCAGGCCGATGGCAACACGGCCCGCAAAGACCTTGCCGCCGCTGAGTGCCACCACCAGCTTGGTCAGCGTATTGACCATCAGGGCCAGCATGATCAGCAGGCTTGCCTGCGGGTGCGCGAGGATGCCATTGGTCGTCTGCGCGGCAATAGAGGCCGTGGCGGCATGCACGTCCGCCAGGGCACCCAACAGGGTTACGGCAGCCACCGCCGCCGATCCGAACCACATCCTTGCCAAGGCCGTCACCAGCAAGAGTGCGGCGGTCCATCCGCCAAAGCCGATGGCGATGCGCCAGTCAATCGACGAGGTTGAGCTGTCTTCCGCTGCCTGAGGCGCGGTGCGATCGCGCAACACCCAGAAGGCAACCCACGCGCCAACGCCCACCCCTGCGGCCATCAATGGCAGCGCCAGCAGCTTGAGCAACGCAACATTGACCGCTGCGACAAGCAAGGCCATCTGGACCAGCGTGGCAACGTTGGACATCAAGGCAGCGGCAACCGCACCTTCTACAGAAGCCTGCTGCGCCCGCGCTCGCCCGCCCATGGTCGCGATGGTCGCCACACTGGAAGCAAACCCGCTGAACAGCCCGGCCAACGGCAACCCGATGCGGCTGCCAAGCCACCGCGCCGCCAAGTGGCCCGCGTTGCCCGTCACCATGACGAGCAGCACCACCAGCCACAGCGTGTGCGGGTTCCACACCTGCAACGGCCCCATGGGGCGATCGGGAATGGCGGGCCACACCAGCAGCGCGGCCACGGCCAGCGTCAGCAGGTCAGCCAGTTCACGCTGGGTGATGACGGTGCGGGCAAACCGATGCAAGGCAGCCTTGGCATACAACAGCACCAGCAATACGGTGCCCAGTCCTGCCGCCATATCTGGGGCGACCACCGCATAGGCCCCCAGCAAGGTGGTGGCCACCAGCGCCACTTCGGTGGTCACACCTGGGTCTTGCTGCGCGGAATGGTGATAGCTCAGCGCAGCCAACACCGTCACCGCCAGTAGCACCATCGGCAAGGCAAGCGGAATCGGCAGGCTGGCGGCAATCGCACCCGCCAGGCCAGCAATGGCAAACGTCCGCATGCCGGCGGTCAGTTCCGCCGTACCGGGGTGACTGCGCTCGCGCTCCAGGCCGATCGCCAACCCCAACCCCAGCGCAACAGAGAACGACAGTAACGAAGACATCGCATACGTGCCCGCGACCATTCGAATATTCAGTATGCGCGCCGGCCGCCCCTGCCGTTTGACGCAGCGCAGTTGCCTGCCGGCCCCAAGCCACGGCCGGGCGCCACTCGACCATACTCAACACATGAGCCTCTGCCGGAGACATCCATGCCTGAATCCATGCAAGCCATGGTCCTGCAGCATGCGGGCGCGCCGTTGGCACAGCGCACCGTTCCCAAGCCGGTGCCGGGGCCGGGTGAAGTCCGGATCGCCGTGTCGGTTTGCGGTGTCTGCCGGACAGATCTGCACATCGTCGATGGCGAACTCGCACACCCCAAAGCCGCGCTGATCCCCGGCCATGAAGTCGTCGGCACGGTGGAGTCCTGCGGCCCAGGCGTAACCGCTCCCGCGCCGGGAGAACGCGTGGGTGTACCGTGGCTCGGCTGGACATGCGGCACCTGCCCCTTCTGCCTGCATGGGCAGGAAAACCTGTGCGACCGCCCTGGCTTTACCGGCTACACGCGCGATGGCGGCTATGCCGAATACGTGGTCTGCGATGCGCGCTACTGCCTGCCGATCCCTGAGCGTTATGACGACGCCCATGCGGCCCCACTACTGTGCGCAGGGTTGATCGGATTCCGCACCTTGCGCATGGCCGGGGATGCACGCCGCATCGGCATCTACGGCTTTGGCGCCGCCGCACACTTGATCACGCAGATCGCTGTTGCCGAGCAACGCCAAGTCTTCGCGTTCACACGTGCCAACGACACCGTGGCCCAACGGCTTGCCATGGAGACCGGCGCGTGCTGGGCCGGCGCCAGCGACGAGACCCCGCCTGAACCCCTGGATGCCGCGTTGATCTTCGCTCCCGTTGGCGCGCTGGTACCGCAGGCGCTGGGGGCCGTTACCAAGGGCGGTGTAGTGGTCTGCGGCGGCATCCACATGAGCGACATCCCGGCGTTCCCATACCGGTTGTTGTGGGAAGAACGCAAGCTCATGTCTGTGGCCAACCTGACCCGCGCGGATGGTCTCGCGCTGATGCGCGTAGCGGCCGATGTGCCTTTGCAGGTGCACGTCACACCGTATCCGCTGCACGAAGCCAATGCCGCGCTCGACGACCTGCGCGCAGGCCGCGTAGCGGGCGCCGCCGTGCTGCACGTGGCATGCCAAGACGGTTGATGTGCATCAATGGGCGCGCCACCGCCGCGCCTACGCTGGAGACATGCGGCATGTGTCCGCACACCCTCTGGAGGCCGCCATGTACCAACGTATCCTGCTCGCCATTGACGGCAGCCATGCCTCGCGACTGGCGCTGCATCAGGCGATTGTCGTGGGCAAGGCCACCGGCGCGGAAGTCGAGGCGCTGTTCGTGGCCGACACCTCGGATGCAGCCATCGACATGGTCGGCTTCGACGCGATTACCTATGCAGAACGCGTCACGGCCTATGGGCGCGACACCTTGTCCGACGCCGCTGCAAAACTCGAGGCCGCCGGCATCAAGCACTCCACCAAGCTGCTCGAACACGCCGTTGCCGCAGGACAGATTTCCGCCACCATCGTGAGCGAGGCCAACGAAACCGGCGCCGACCTCATCGTGCTCGGCACGCATGGCCGACGCGGGCTCAAACACCTCTTGATGGGAAGCGTGGCTGAAGGCGTTGTCCGCAAAACCAACAAGCCGGTGCTGATGGTGCGCAGCGAGGTGGAGGAGTAAGCGGCGGTCAGCGGCAAACTGCGGCTTCTCAGCCTGGCTCGCCCTGGGGATGGCGCGACGCGTATCGCGCAATCTCGTCCGTCACCGCTTGTCGCAAGTCTTGCAAAGAGATCGGCGCGCGCATCAGCACGCTATTGTTGTTGTCCGACGATACGCACAGCCGGATATGGCGCACCGCGTCATCGCCACCGTATTGGACATGCAGGATGCGCGTCGTGGTCGACGGATGCCACATGACGTGCCCGAGAAAGTAGGTGCGGGTTTGGCCTCGCTCAACCGGGTCGATGACCAGATCAAAATGCGTCACCAGGAACTGGTGCAGTGTGTCTTTCGCAATGTCCTGCATGGAATGGCCAGATGCGCCAGCGGCGGAAAGGGCGAAATATAGCGCAGGCTCGCGCGCTCACAAACCCGCGAGTGCATGACACAGCAGTAGCGCCGCCAACACCAGCATCGTCACGCCAATCAACCCGTCCAGCACCTGCCACGCTCTTGGCCGCGCAAACCAGGGCGCAAGCCAACGCGCACCAAAGCCCAGCGAAGCAAACCAGAACAGGCTGGCCGAACTCGCCCCCGCCACAAACCACCCGCGCAGTGCTGCCGCCTGCTGGGCGCCGATGCTGCCCACCAGCAGCACGGTATCCAGATAGACGTGCGGGTTGAACAGCGTGAAGGCCGCCGCCTGCGCCAGCGCAGCCACCCGGCTCAGGCCGTCGCCACCTTGAGAAGCACGCAACTGGCTGGATTGCCGCGCGCGCTGCAGCGCCCGCCATCCATACATCAACAGGAATGCCGCGCCAGCCAGCGCCAACGCACGCGCAAGCCCAGGCCGGTCACCCAGCGCCTGTGCCATGCCGAGGACGCCTGCGCCGATCAGCAGCGCATCGGCCAAGGCACAAAACAACACCACGCTGCCAACGTGCTCGCGGCGCAAACCCTGGCGTAGCACGAACGCATTCTGCGCACCGATGGCCACGATCAGCCCGAGGCTCAGCGTCAGGCCCTGAAGAAAGACGGGAAACATGTGTGGAAGCGAGTAGATGGAGGTCGTCATGCGCACAGCTTGCCCGCCCCACAAGATGAAGACAAACTATCCTTTCTTTACTTGATTAAGAAAAACTTACGCCATGCTGGACTACGCCGCCCTTTCTGCACTGGCTGCCGTCGTGCGCGAAGGCAGCTTTGAGCGTGCAGCGCGCGCTCTGCATGTCACGCCATCCGCCATTTCGCAACGCATCCGCCTGCTGGAAGAGCGCGTCGGCTGCGCCCTGGTGGTGCGTGACCAGCCCTGCCGCGCCACCGAGACCGGGCGCCGCCTGTGCCAGCACGTCGACCACGTACGGCTGCTCGAACAGGAATTGCAGACCACCCTTCCGACGCTCGCGCCGGAAGGTGTTGCGCGCGTCTCGCTGCCGATTGCCGTCAACGCCGACAGCCTGGCCACGTGGCTCGCGCCGGCCATTGCGCGTTTCGCCGCGGAACAACCGGTGCTGATGGAAGTGGCGGTGGATGACCAGGACCACACCACGGAGTGGCTGCGCAGTGGCGCGGTGCTGGCTGCCGTAACGGCCACGGCGCGGCCCGCCGCAGGCTGCAACAGCCGTCCGCTGGGGGCAATGCGCTATGTGGCAGCGGCCAGCCCGGCCTTCATGTCACGCCATTTCGCTGATGGCGTGGGTGCCGGCACGCTGGCACAGGCGCCCAGTCTGCTGTTCAACACCAAGGACGAACTGCAGGCCCGCTGGGCGCGGCGGCTGTGTCATCGGCATGTTTCACTGCCGCACCACACATTGCCGTCTCCACAGGGGTTCGTGACCGCTGCCCTCGCTGGCATGGGTTGGGGCCTGCATCCGCAAGCGCTGATCGCACCGTATCTCGAGGAGGGCTCGCTAGTGGAACTGGTGCCCGACACGCCACTGGATGTGCCTCTGCACTGGCAGCATGCACGTGCAGCCTCTGCGCTGTTGGATGGCCTGAGCCGCGAGGTGATGGCGGCCGCGCGCGTTGCCCTGCGCGCGCCTTGATGGCGTGGCGCGGGCTTAGAGCGCGTTCAGCGGAATCTTCAGGTACTGCACGCCGTTGGCCTCCGCCGGCGGCAGCGCACCCGCGCGGATGTTGACCTGAATGGACGGCAGCATCAGCGTAGGCATGCCCAGGGTGGCATCGCGCTGGGTGCGCATCTGCACGAACTCTGCCTCGGTCACGCCATCGCGCACATGGATGTTGGCGCGGCGCTGTTCGGCCACCGTTGTGTGGCTCATGGCCTCGCGGCCGTTGGGCGGATAGTCGTGGCACATGTAGAGCCGCATATCGGGCGGCAAGTCCAGCAGGCGGCGAATGGACTGGTACAGCGTGCCGGCATCGCCGCCGGGGAAGTCGCACCGCGCGGTGCCGACATCCGGCATGAACAGCGTATCGCCCACGAACACCGCATCGCCCACGCGATACGCCATGTCGGCCGGCGTATGGCCCGGCACGGCCAGCGCCTGCGCCTCGATCTCGCCAATGCGGAACACCTCATCCGGCGCGAACAGGTGATCAAACTGCGAGCCATCGAGCTGGAACGATGGCTCCAGGTTGAAGATCGGTTTGAACACCCCCTGCACCACGCGAATGCGCTCGCCAATGGCAATGCGCCCGCCAAAGCGCCCGCGCAGGTACGGCGCGGCAGACAGGTGATCGGCGTGCGCGTGCGTCTCCAGCAGCCACTCGACCTTCAAACCCTGCGCATCAATGAACGCCGCCACGCGATCCGCCGATTCGGTGCGCGTGCGGCCGGACTTCGGGTCGTAATCGAGCACCGAATCGATGACAGCACAAGGCGTACCGGGCCCAGCGTGGACCACGTACGTCATCGTGCAGGTGTCGGGGTCGAAAAAGGGTTCGATCTGAGTGTGCATGGAGGATTTCCGCAAACAATCTATATTTTTATAGAATATCGCCAGACATTGTGTTCTGCCAAGCGTGCAAATTGCGCCTCCCGCCCTGATGACTGATCCGACCCCCGCCCCCACCGAAGTGACCCCACTGCCCGAAGCGGCCATCTCCATGCTGCGCGCCTCTGCCTCGCAGGCGTGCGCCGTGCTCAAGGCCATGGCCCACGAAGACCGCCTGCTGCTGCTTTGCCAGCTCACCCAGGGCGAACGTAACGTGGGCGAGCTGGAAGCCCTGGTCGGCCTGCACCAGCCGAGCCTGTCGCAACACCTTGGCGTGCTGCGCGACGAGGGCCTCGTCGCTACCCGCCGCGAAGGCAAGTACATCTACTACCGCCTCGCCAGTTTCGAGGTCATCCAGATCATGCAAACGCTCTCTGACCTGTACTGCGGCAAGGTCATGAAGAGCGTCCAGTAACCGGAGCACCCAACGTGTCTCCACTGGAAGCAGGCTGGATCATCAGCGCGGGGCTGGGCTCGGTGGTGGGGCTCATCCTGGCGCTGACGGGCGCAGGCGGTGCCATCGTGGCGGTACCGCTGCTAATTTTTGGGTTGCATCTGACGGTGTCGCAAGCCGCGCCGATTGCGCTGTTGGCGGTAGGCCTCTCGGCCGGGCTGGGCGCCGTGCTCGGCCTGCGCGAGGGCCGCGTCCGCTACAAGGCGGCAGGACTGATGGCGCTGTGCGGCGTAGCGGTTTCGCCGCTCGGCATCTGGGTGGCGCATCGCGTGCCGAACACGCCGCTGACGGTGCTGTTTGCCGTGGTGCTCGGCTATGTGGCGGTGCGGATGTTCCGTCAGGCGCGCGGCGTGTCTGCCGATGCGGAATCGTCGCAACGCGCATCGGCGCCCTGTCATCTCGACACCACCACCGCCAAACTCATCTGGACGCTGCCATGCGCACGCGCCCTGGCCGCATCGGGCGTGGGCGCGGGTTTTCTGTCGGGGCTATTGGGCGTGGGCGGCGGCTTTGTGATCGTGCCGGCGTTGCGCCGCGCAACCGATCTGCCCATGCAAACCATCGTGGCCACGTCGCTGGCGGTGATTGCGCTGGTGTCGACCGGTGGCGTGGCCGCCTCGGCCATCAGCGGGCATGTCGACTGGCAGATTGCACTGCCATTTGCAGCGGGTGCGCTCGCCGGCATGCTGCTCGGCCGCAGCTTTGCGCGACATCTGGCGGGCCCGGCACTTCAGCAAGGCTTCGCTGCATTTGCGGGCGTGGTGGCGCTCGGATTGATCGCCAGAACGTTCATTTGACCGCCGTGTGGCAGAAGCGGTACAATCGCCGGCTTCGGAGCGTAGCGCAGCCTGGTAGCGCAACTGGTTTGGGACCAGTGGGTCGGGAGTTCGAATCTCTCCGCTCCGACCACATTCAGCAGCAAACAAAACGGCTTACGTGAGAACGTAGGCCGTTTTGCTTTGTGCGGCCCTGGGCGGGGCCTGCGCGACAGGTAGTGTCATCTATCAGTGCTATAACGGCAGCATTGACGCACCGCTCGACACATCCTCCATGAACCTCATCCTCTGGCGCCACGCCGAAGCCGAAGACATTGCCGCGCCGCTGCGCATTCAGCGCAACACCGACCTCCAACGGGAACTAACCAAGCGCGGCGAGAAGCAAGCCGAAAAGATGGCCGCGTGGCTGCGTCCTCGCCTGCCCGAGGGCACACGTGTCATCGCCAGCCCTGCCGTACGCACACAACAGACCGCACGCGCCCTCACCGAGCATTTCCACACGCTGCCGGAAATCGCTCCTGGTGCGGATGTCAGCGAGATCCTCGCCGCCATCGATTGGCCGTCGAACACGAACCTGCTGCTCGTTGGGCACCAGCCGTGGATCGGCCGCCTCGCCAGCCTGCTGATTGCGGGCACCGAAATGGACTGGAGTGTGAAGAAAGCGGGCGTCTGGTGGCTGTGCCGCCGAGTGCGCGAGGGCGAAGCCCAAACTGTACTGCGCGCGGTGGTCAACCCAGACCTTGTGTGACACATCCGCGTTGTCACGCTAACGACACGCAAAATTCATGCAACAGTCACGTTTGACACGCTTTTGTCGCTGATCTGTCATGTGGCGTCTCTAGAATCGCCCCCGAAAGCCAACCATGGCCACCCTTGGGGGATACACGAATGCGAGACCTGCCGACGCCCACCCAGCCGTTGATCGACGCACTGCCGAGCCTGAATCTTGGCCAGGCCAACGCACGGAGGGGTCTTCCTCGCCAATCCGACGCTGTTCCAACGCGTGACAAACCTGTTCTGGCCGTTTCGTGGGCGCGCCACCAGGATGAAGTGACCGAAGCGCAGCGCCTGCGCTACAAGGTCTTTGCCGAAGAAATGGGCGCCCGCCTGGCTTCGGCCCATGCCGAGCTGGACGTCGACATGTTCGACGCCGTGTGCGATCACCTGATCGTGCGCGACCAGAAGACGCTGCGTGTGGTCGGTACCTATCGCGTGCTGCGCCCGGACGCCGCCAAGCAGATCGGCTGCCTGTACTCCGAATCCGAATTCGACCTCGTGCGCCTGGCGCACCTGCGCCCGAAAATGGTCGAGCTGGGCCGCTCGTGCGTGCACCGCGACTACCGCTCGGGCAGCGTCATCATGGCGCTGTGGGCTGGTCTGGGCGAATACATGCAACGCTATGGCTTTGAATCGATGCTGGGCTGCGCCAGCGTGTCGATGGGCGATGGCGGCCACTTTGCCGCGAGCCTGTATCGCAGCTTCGTCGATGACGGCTCGCTGGCGCCGATCGAATACCACGCCTTCCCGCGTGTGCCGTTGCCGGTGGATGAGCTGAACCAGAGTCTCGAAGTCGAGCCACCCGCGCTGGTCAAGGGCTACCTGCGTCTTGGCGCACAGATCTGTGGCGCGCCGGCCTGGGACCCGGACTTCAACGTCGCCGACTTCCTCACGCTGCTGCGCCTGTCGGACATCAACCCGCGCTACGCCCGTCACTTCTTGCGCGCCTGATGTAACGGCGCACGCAACGCGATAGCACCAAAGCAAACGGCCCGGATCACACCGGGCCGTTTTGTTTTGGAGCGCCGTAACGACAATCCGCTTACACGTACACCACCTTGTAGCGGCGGCCAATGCGTTGCCACTCGTCGGCCTCTTTCGTGAGACTGTACTCCACCAGCGGGTTCTGCTCGATCCAGCTCTTGGGCAGCTCCACTTCGAAGCCACCTTCGTTGAGCTCGCCCTCGCTATGGCGTACACGCAGCTCGGGCAACTGGATCGCACCACGCCGACGGCACAGCACAAACGCCAGGCGCAGGCTGAACAGCATCCGCCAATCCAGGAACTTACCGCCGCCCGAAAGCTTGCCCAGCTTGCCGGCATGCCCCAGGAGCAGCGTGGCCAAGCGCGCCTGATCCGTCTTGGAAAAGCCAGGCATATCCGCATGGCTGGCGATATAAGCGGAATGCTTGTGGTACCCGCCGTGCGAGATGCTCATGCCGATCTCATGCAGATTCGCCGCCCAGCCCAGCAACGCGAGGTTGTCCTCACGGCGCTCATCGGGCGGATCAGGAAACTGCGACAGCAGCGACGTTGCCGCATCGCGCACGCGGTGCGCCTGCGCGCGATCCACGTTGTAGCGACGCATGAACTGCTCGATCGTCACCGTGCGCATGTCTTCGTGGTGCGTACGGCCGAGCAGGTCATAGAGCACGCCCAGGCGCAGCGCGCCGTCGGTCACGTCCATGCGGTCGATGTCGAGTTCGGCAAACACGCCCAGCATGATCGACAGCCCGCCCGGCAGCACCGGTATGCGATCCGCCTTCAGGCCAGCCAGCTTCAGCCGATTGGTGTTCTCCACCTTGACGAGTGCGCGCTTGAGGCGCTCCAGCCCCTCCCGCGTGATGACGCCGTGGCCGCTTCCCTTGTCGTTGAAACCGTTGAGCTCGATCAGCTCCGCCAGCGCGCGCGCCGTGCCCGACGAGCCCACCGCCTGGTTCCAGCCCGCCGTACGGTACTGCTGCACCAGCACCTGGATCTCGCGACGCGCGGCAAGCTCTGCCTGCTTCATCGCGTAATCGTCCACGTTGCCATTCGGGAAGAAATGGCGACTGTGCGACACGCAGCCGATGTAGAGCGATTCCATCAGCTTGGGCTTGTACCCGTTGCCGATGATGAATTCGGTCGAGCCGCCACCGATGTCGACCACCAACCGGTTGCCCTGGCATGCAGGCGCATCGTGCGAGGCGCCGAGGTAGATCAGACGCGCTTCTTCGCGGCCGGCAATGACTTCAATGGGAAAGCCAAGCGCGGCTTCCGCCTCGATCAAGAATTCCTGCGCGTTCTTGGCCACGCGCAGCGTGTTGGTGGCCACCGCGCGCACATGCTCGGGGGCAAAGTCGCGCAGGCGGTCACCGAAGCGGCGTAGCGCGTCCACGCCGCGGCGGCGCGCGGGTTGGTCCAGGTATTTGTCTTGCGTCAACCCTGCGGCCAGGCGCACAGGCTCACGCAACGCATCGACCTGGAAGATCTGGCTGCTGCTGGCGCCATTGGCGGTGATGGTTTCGTCGACGCGGCCGACCATCAGGCGAAAGCTGTTGGAACCCATGTCGACAGCGGCCAGCAGACGGGGGGTGGGACTCATGAATGGAAACGAGAACGGGTAAAAGCGGAATGGGGGCGCGGGCTATTGTCGTTCGAAACAATGCGCAACAAAATATGTCTCTATTGTGTCCCGAACATGACAATTTCAATGTGTCACAAATTTGACACCTAACTATGAAAAAGTGGCCGGATCGTCATCCGTCTGAACGCAACATGTCCACCTTGGCCGCCGGCGACCTGCTCAACCGCGAACTGGGCATCCTGGAATTCAATGCCCGCGTGCTCGCCCAAGCTGCCGATCCTGGTGTGCCACTGATGGAGCGGCTGAAGTTCATCTGCATCGTGTCGAGCAATCTGGATGAGTTCTTTGAAATCCGCATCGCCGGGTTGAAGGAACAGATGCGCGACAACCCTTCGTCGATGACACCGGATGGGTTATCGGTACAGCAGGCGTTTGGGGTGGTAACGGAACAGGTGCGGCGGCTTGTGGCGCAACAGTATGCCATGCTGCAAGACGAGATCCTGCCCCTGCTGGAGAAGGAAGGCGTCTTCTTCCACATGACCACCAACTGGAACGACGCCCAGCGCGCGTGGTGCCGCAACTTCTTCCAGCACGAGCTGGTGCCGATTCTCACGCCCATGGCGCTGGACCCGGCACACCCTTTCCCACGCGTGCTCAACAAAAGCCTGAACTTCATCATTGAGCTGTCGGGCAAAGACGCCTTTGGGCGTGAAGCAGAACTCGCCATCGTGCAGGCACCGCGCGCCCTGCCTCGCTTAGTGCAGATGCCGTCGGAGCTATCGGGTTACCCGTATGGGTTCGTGCTGCTGTCGTCGTTCATGCAGGGCTTTGTGCACGAGCTGTTCCCGCAGATCGACGTGCACGGCTGCTATCAATTCCGCGTCACGCGCAACTCCGATCTGTTCGTGACGGAAGACGAAATCACCGACTTGCGCGAGGCGTTGCAGGGCGAGCTCTCCACGCGCCACTTCGGTGATGCGGTGCGCCTGGAAATCGCGCACGACACGTCGCCCGCGCTGGTGCGCCGACTGCTGCAGGAGTTTGGCCTGAGCGAGGCCGACTGCTACCGCGTGAAAGGCCCCGTGAATCTGGTGCGCCTGCTGCAGGTGCCCGACCTGGTGGACAAGCCGATCCTGAAATACCCGCCGCACCTGCCGGCCACGGTCAAACAGGTGACGAACAGCTCAAGCGTATTCGACGCCATCCGTCAGGGCGACATCCTCCTGCACCATCCGTACGAGAGCTTCACGCCCGTGCTAGAGCTGCTGCAGCAAGCCGCGCGCGACCCAGACGTGGTGGCCATCAAGCAGACGGTGTACCGCACCGGCAATGAATCGCCGGTGATGGAAGCGCTCATCAAGGCGGCGCTCAACGGCAAGGAAGTCACGGTGGTGGTCGAACTGCTGGCGCGCTTTGACGAAGAGACCAACATCAACTGGGCAGACCAGTTGGAATCGGCCGGTGCGCACGTGGTGTACGGCGTGGTCGGCCACAAGTGCCACGCAAAGATGCTGCTGGTCGTGCGCCGTGAAGTCTCGGGCAAGGGCAAGGCCGTCAAGCTGCGCCGCTATGCGCATCTTGGCACCGGCAACTACCACCCTAAGACCGCCCGCCTCTATACCGACTTCGGCCTGATGACGGCCGACGAGCAAATCTGCGAAGACGTGCACCACGTGTTCCAGTTGCTCACGGGCACGGGCGCGCAGGTCAAGCTGCATCATCTGTGGCACTCGCCGTTCACGATGCACGAGAACCTCGTCGAGCATATCCGCGCAGAAGCCCGCGCCGCGCGCGCGGGAAAACGTGCGCGCATCATCGGCAAGATGAACGCACTGCTCGAGCCGACCATCATCGATGAGCTGTACAAGGCCTCGCGCGCCGGCGTGAAGATCGACCTGATCGTGCGTGGTGTGTGCGCGCTCAAGCCGGGCGTGCCGGGGTTATCGGAGAACATCAGCGTGCGCTCGATCGTGGGGCGTTTTCTGGAACACCACCGTGTCTATGCGTTCCATGCCGGCGGCGAGGAAGTGGTCTACCTTTCCAGTGCCGACTGGATGGACCGCAACCTGTTCCGCCGCGTGGAGGTGGCCTTTCCGGTGCTCGATCGCAAGCTCAAGGCCCGCGTCATCAAGGAAAGCCTGCAGGTGCATCTGCGCGACAACGCATCGGCGTGGGTCATGCAATCGGACGGTACGTACGTGCAGCGTCAAACGCGTGGCAAGCACGTGCGCATCAGCCAGTTGGAGTTGCTGAACCACTTCTCACCGCAGGCGGCAGCGGCGGCTGAGACGGCAGCTGCCGTGGCGGCTGCTACCGCTGCGGAACCGACCGTGCGCGCGCCAGTGGAAATCTCTGCCGGCTAACGGCTCCCGCAGCACAAAGAAAAACGCACGCTGTTGAGCGTGCGTTTTTCTTTGGGCGAACTGCGCAATCAGGCCGCGCGTTCGTCGCTCACGCTGGCGCTACGCACCACCGTCCGTTCGGGCGGAAACACAGCGCGGAACGTACTGCCCTTGCCATGCTCGCTGGTCACCTGCAATTCACCGCCGTGGCGCGAGAGCACATGCTTGACGATCGCCAGGCCCAAGCCCGTGCCACCCGTATCGCGTGAACGGCTGCGGTCTACACGATAGAAACGCTCCGTCAAGCGCGGGATGTGCTCAGCTGCAATGCCGATGCCCGTATCCGTGACGGAGTAGACGGCGTGGCCATCCTTCACGCTCCAATCGAGATGGATCTTGCCGCCATCCGGCGTGTAGCGCACGGCGTTGGACGCCAGGTTGCTGAAGGCCGACAGCAATTCCAACTCTGCCCCACACACGCTGACTGCCGGATCGCACGACATGCTGACGGTGTGCCGTCCGGCGGAAAGCGCTTCGATATCGTGCTGAAGCTGCATCATCATGCGCTGCATCGGCACCGGCGCGAGCGATGGCGGTTCCGAGTTGCCTTCCAGCGTGGCCAGAGCCAGCAAATCTTCCACCAGGTGCTGCATGCGCATGGCTTGCACGTGCATCATGTCCAGGTAGCGCTTCTTGTCTTCCTCGGGCAGCGGGATGTCCCGCACGGTTTCCAGAAACCCGGAGAGCACCGTCAGCGGCGTCTTCAGTTCATGCGAGACGTTGGCGACGAAATCACGCCGCATCGCTTCAGTGTTCTCCAGCTTGGTGATGTCTTGCGACACCAGCAGCTTGCGGTCCTCGCCGTACGGGAGGATCTGAGCAGAAACGATGCTTTGCTTGTGCGGGCCCACGTCGTGCATGGTGAGCGGCTCCTCGAACTCGCCGCGCGCCAGATAGCGCACGAACTCGGGTCGGCGGATCAGGTGGGTAATGCGCTGACGCAGATCACGCTTGGCAGAAAGGCCGAAGTGCTCTTCAGCCACGGCGTTGCACCATTCGATCTGGTCTTCGGCATCCAGCATCAGCACGCCGTTGGGCGACGCCTGGATGGCCTGGATGAAGCGGCTATGCTGCTGCTCCACCTGCAGCACCTGGGTGCGCCAGCCCTTCACCAGCCGGTGCAGGCGGTAATAGACTTCGCCCCATAGACCGATCGCGCTGGGGATCTCGCCATACGCGGGGGAATCCAGCACGCGCCACAGGCGCTGAATCTGATAGACGTAATAGAGCAGCATCGCCAACAGCATCGCGCTGAGCACAGCCAGCGCGATGACCTGATTGGCGAACACATACAGACATGCCGTGATGATGCCCATCAGGGCGCCAAAAACGGCGAAACGGGTCCAGAAGACGTTCATGAAGGCATTCTAAGCGCTGGACCACAAGAATCGTAGACTGCGTCGCGTGACCGCGCGACCCATGGCGGCAGAGTCGCAGCAGAATCGCGTGGCAGAGCAGCGAAGGGTTACTGCCCCGGATTGCGCGCCAGCCTGTAGCCGCTGCCGCGCACGGTTTCGATCATGTTGCTGTAGCCGCCCGGGGCGAGGGCCGCGCGCAGGCGCTTGATGTGCACGTCCACTGTGCGCTCTTCCACGAACACATGGTCGCCCCACACCTGATCCAGCAGTTGCGAGCGGCTGTGCACGCGCTCCGGGTGCGTCATCAGAAAATGCAGCAGGCGGAACTCGGTCGGGCCCAGGTCGAGCTTGATCGGGTTTTCTGCCTCGGTGTTCGTGGCTGTCACACGGTGCGTGGCTGGGTCCAGCTTCAGGCCGTTGATGGCGACCACATCGTCGGTCAGCTGCGGTGCGCGGCGGCGCAGCACGGCCTTGATACGGGCCAGCAGTTCCTTGGGCGAGAACGGCTTGGTGACGTAATCATCGGCGCCGCTGTCCAGGCCCATGATCTTGTCCTGCTCTTCGCTGCGGGCGGTCAGCATGATGATCGGGATCTGGCGCGTGCGCTCGTTGGCACGTAGCTCCTTGGCGAACATCACGCCGGATTTTCCCGGCAACATCCAGTCCAGCAGGACGAGGTCAGGCAGCACGTCGCTCATCAGCGAGAGTGCCTGTTCTGCGTTGTAGGCGCGGATCGGGTAGTGCCCTGCGTGCTGCAGGTTGACGGCGATCAGTTCGGCGATCGCCGGTTCGTCTTCCACGACCAGAATACTGCTCGGCATGCTCACGTCTCCAGTCCTGCCTTTTTATTCGCCGAGGATCTCACGTTCGAGCGCTTCGCGCGAGGCGTGGCGAACGTCGGTTCCCTTGACGATGTAGATAATAAACTCGGCGATGTTCTTAGCGTGGTCGCCGATACGCTCGATGGCCTTGGCAATGAACAGCAAATCCAGCGCCACCGAAATCGTGCGCGGGTTCTCCATCATGTAGGTGATGAGCTCGCGCATGAAACCGCGGAATTCCTCATCGATGGCCTTGTCTTCCTGCAGGATCGACACGGCCGCGGCGGTGTCCAGGCGCGCAAAGGCATCCAGCGCGTGGCGCAGAATCGTCGCGGCCATTTCGCCCGAGCGTTCCACACCGGCGTAGTTCAGCGCGTGGGCCTGCGCGTCTTGCATGATGCGCTTGGTGCGCTTGGCAATCTTCTCGGCTTCGTCGCCGGCGCGCTCGAGGTTGGTGATGGTCTTCGAGATAGCCATTACCAGGCGCAAGTCACGCGCCGTCGGTTGGCGGCGCGCGATGATGTTGTTGCAGTCGCCGTCGATCTCGATCTCGAGCGCGTTGATTTCCAGCTCCACCGCGAGCACCTGGTCGCACATGGCGGTGTCGAAGTTGGACAGGGCGCGCATTGCACGGGCGATCTGCGCTTCCACCAGGCCGCCCATCTGCAGCACCTTGGTACTGATGGAGGTCAGGTCGGCGTCGAACTGGGTCGACAGGTGTTTGTCGGACATCGGTTTCTCCTTGCCTTGTTGCTTCGGCTTCAGCGTTGCAGATCAGCCGAAGCGGCCGGTGATGTAGTCTTCCGTTTCTTTACGCTGCGGCTTGATGAAGATCTTTTCGGTATCGCCGAATTCGATCAGCTCGCCCAGGTACATGTATGCGGTGTAGTCGGAGCAGCGCGCGGCCTGCTGCATGTTATGCGTAACGATGACGACGGTGTAGTCATCCTTGAGCTCGGCGATCAGCTCTTCGATCTTGCCGGTAGAAATCGGGTCCAGCGCCGAGCACGGCTCATCCAGCAGCAGCACTTCAGGGCGGATGGCGATGCCGCGCGCGATACACAGACGCTGCTGCTGGCCACCCGACAAGCCATAGCCCGACTGGTTGAGCTTGTCCTTCACTTCGCTCCACAACGCGGCCTTGGTCAGCGCCCATTCCACGCGGTCGTCCATCTCGGAGCGCGACAGCCGCTCGAACAGCTTCACGCCAAAAGCGATGTTGTCGTAGATCGACATCGGGAACGGCGTCGGCTTCTGGAACACCATGCCCACCTTGGCACGCAGCAGAGCGATGTCCATGCGCGAGGTCAGCAGGTTCTCGCCGTCCATGTTGATCTGGCCTTCGGCACGCTGTTCCGGATACAGCGCGTACATCTTGTTGAAGGTACGCAGCAGCGTGGATTTTCCGCAGCCCGACGGGCCGATGAAAGCCGTCACCTGCTTCTCGGGAATCTGCAACGAGATGTTCTTCAGCGCATGGAACTTGCCGTAGTAGAAGTTCAGGTCGCGAACATCGATCTTGGGTTGTTGCGTGCGCACTTCGAGGGACGTAGCAGTCATGATCATTTCTTCGTGAACAAGGCACGCGCAAGGACGTTCAGCCCCAGCACACCCAGCGTAATCAGGAACACCCCGGCCCAGGCCAATTGCTGCCACTCGGGGAACGGGCTCATCGCAAACTTGTAGATCACCACCGGCATGGTCGCCATCGGCTGATTCAGATCCAGACTCCAGAACTGATTGTTCAGCGCGGTGAAGAGCAGCGGCGCGGTTTCGCCCGCAATACGTGCCACGGCCAGCAGCACACCCGTGATCACGCCAGCATACGAAGCCTTGAGCGTGATCGACAGAATCATCTTCCACTTGGGCGTACCAAGGGCCATGGCAGCCTCGCGCATGGCGTTGGGCACCAGGTTCAGCATGTTCTCGGTGGTGCGCACCACAATCGGAATCTGCAGCAATGCGAGCGCAATCACGCCAGCAAGACCCGAGAAGTGCTGTACGCGTGCCACGACGATGGCGTACACAAACAGGCCAATCACGATGGACGGTGCCGACAGCAGGATATCGTTGATAAAGCGGGTGGCGCTGGCCAGTGCCGACGTCTTGCCATACTCGGCCAAATAGATGCCCGCCAAGATGCCCAGCGGCGTGCCGATCAGCGTGGCCATACCGACCAGCATGAACGAGCCTGCGATGGCGTTGGCCAGACCGCCCCCCGCCGTATTGGGCGGTGGCGTCATCTCTGTGAAGAGCGCAATCGACAGGCCGCCCACGCCCAGCGAGAGCGTGGTCCACAGAATCCACGCCAGCCAGATCAGGCCGAATGCCATGGCGGCCAGCGAAAGTGCCAGCGCAATCCCGTTGACGTTGCGGCGTCGGGCCTGCAGGCGTGCCTTGATCTTGTCAGAGTCGGCACGCACAGCAGGGATGGAAGACATACGCATGGTATTGGGTCTCATAGCGTCAGGCAGGTCGCGTTGGTTCACTTCTGACCCTCGCTCTTCCGCAGGCGTAGCAGCAGCAGCTTGGAGGCCGCCAGCACGATGAACGTGATGACGAACAGGATCAAGCCCAGCTCCATGAGCGCCGCGGTATGCAGGCCCTGGCCCGCTTCCGCAAATTCATTGGCCAGCGCCGAGGTAATGCTGTTACCCGGCGAGAACAACGACGCATCGGACAACAGGTTGGTGTTGCCGATCACGAACGTCACCGCCATGGTCTCGCCCAGGGCACGGCCCAAGCCCAGCATCACACCGCCGATCACACCAGCCTTGGTGTATGGCAGCACCACGTTCCACATGACTTCCCACGTCGTGCAGCCCACGCCGTAAGCCGATTCCTTAAGCAGCGTCGGCGTGATCTCGAATACGTCGCGCATCACAGCCGAGATGTACGGGATGATCATGATCGCCAGGATCACACCGGCACACAGCAGACCGATGCCGATCGGCGCGCCCTGGAACAGCGCGCCAATGAACGGAATTTTGCCGACAGTCGCGGCCAGCGGCTTCTGGAAGTATTCGCCAAAGATCGGCGCAAACACGAGCAGGCCCCACATGCCGTAGACGATGGACGGCACTGCAGCGAGCAGCTCGATGGCGGTACCTAGCGGTCGGCGCAGCCACGCCGGCGACAGCTCGGTCAAGAACAGGGCAATGCCGAAGCTCACGGGCACGGCAATGATGAGCGCGATCAGCGACGTGACCAGGGTGCCGTAGACGGGCACCAGCGCGCCATAAATGTCGGAAGGCGGATCCCACTCCGCATTCCACAGAAACGACAGGCCGAATTTCTGGATCGTGGGCCAGGAGCTGATGATGAGGGAGATGATGATGCCGCCCAGCAGCAACAGCGTAACGATTGCGGCAAGGCGGGTCAGACCGCCGAACACCAGGTCGCCAAGGCGGCTGGGTGCTCGCATACGGGAAGCGCCGGAGGAATCAGAGAGCGTTGCCATGAGGGAAACCGGTCAGCCGAAAGAAGCTTTTGAAATGGTGCGGGCGGCCGATTCGTACCGCCCTCCCGCACCTTGTGCTGCACCTACTTACGAGCCCTTATGCAGCGGGCATCGATCACTGGTTGTAGACAACCTTGCCCGATGCATCCTTCACGCTCGACTTCCACGTTGCGCGGATCTGGTTCTTCACAGCGTCCGGCAGCGGCACGTAGTCCAGGCTCTTGGCTGCGTCATCGCCACCCTTGTAGGCCCAGTCGAAGAACTTCATGACTTCAGCGCCCTGCTCCGGCTTGGCTTGCGTCTTGTGCAGCAGGATGAACGTCGCACCGGCGATCGGCCATGCGTCTTTGCCCGGCTCGTCCGTCAGGATCTGGTAGTACGACTTGCTCCACTCGGCGCCCGCAGCGGCAGCCTTGAAGGCTTCAGCAGTCGGTTGCACGGTGGCGCCGGACTTGTTCTGCAGGTTCACGTACGTCATCTTGTTCTGCTTGGCGTAGGCGTACTCGACGTAGCCAACTGCGCCGCCCAGACGCTGCACAAACGCGGCCACGCCTTCGTTGCCCTTGCCGCCCGTACCGGTCGGCCAGTTCACGGTCGTGCCTTCGCCAACCTTGCTCTTCCACTCGGTGTTCACCTTCGACAGGTAGTTCGTGAAGATGAACGAAGTGCCCGAACCGTCAGCACGGCGCACCACCAGGATGTCCTGATCCGGCAACTTGGCCTTCGGGTTCAGCTTGGCGATGGCCGGATCATTCCACTTCTTGATCTTGCCCAGATAGATGTCGCCCAGCAGTTGGCCGTTCAGGGTCAGCTCGCCCGGCTTCACGCCCGGCAGGTTGATCACAGGCACCACGCCGCCGATCACGGTCGGGAACTGAATCAGGCCATCCTTGGCCAGCTCTTCGTCCTTCAGCGGCATATCCGATGCGCCGAAGTCGACAGTCTTCGCCTGGATCTGCTTGATACCACCCGACGAACCGATACCTTGGTAGTTCACCTTGGTGTGGGTCGCCTTGTTGTAGTCAGCCGCCCACTTGTTGTAGACGGGTGCCGGGAACGTTGCGCCTGCGCCAGTAATGTCAACAGCAAATGCGGCACCAGCGAAAGCCAGGGCAGCCACGCCAGCGATTGCGGTTTTGACCAGTTTCATGAGTTCTCCAGAGGAGCGGTTGAGCGATGACAAATTTTTGACACCCGAACTTTAGGCCGCCTAAATGACAGTTCCGTGACAACACAGAAACTTCTTATAACTGCTCTGTAAGACACGAAAGTCGCCTCGCGCGCATAAAAAAAGCGACCCGTAGGTCGCTTTAAATGCATTCGATTGACGCGGCAATGTCACTGAAATGTCGCTGCCAGACGCTCCGCATGTTGGTTCGCCAGTTCGGCATCTTGGGCTTCCACCATTACGCGCACCACGGGTTCCGTGCCCGAAGGGCGGATCAGCACGCGGCCCCTACCTTCCAGTTCCGCTTCGCTGGTCTTGAGGGCGGCTTGCAGGCCCGTGTGCGATTTCCAGTCGAAGCCCTTTTCGACGCGCACATTGATGAGCTTTTGCGGGAACAAGCGCACGCCGTCGAGCATTTGCTCCAGCGTCTGACCACTGCGGCGCAATGCCGCGAGCACCTGCAGTGCCGAGATGATGCCGTCGCCCGTGCTGTGCTTGTCCAGGCAAAGCAAGTGACCCGAGCCCTCGCCGCCGAGCAGCCAGCCGTTCTTTTTCAGCTCTTCCAGCACATAGCGGTCGCCCACCTTCGCGCGCACAAATTCAATACCCTGCGCCTTGAGTGCCAGCTCCACTGCCAGGTTCGTCATCAGCGTGCCCACGGCGCCCTGCACCGGCAAACCGGCGGCGCGGCGCGCCTGCACCATGACGTAGAGCAATTCGTCTCCGTTGTAGAGGCGGCCGTTGCGGTCGACCACCTGCAGGCGGTCGGCATCGCCATCAAAAGCCAGACCGATGTCGGCGGCGTGTTGGCGCGTGGCCTCAACCAGCTTGGCGGGGGCCGTTGCGCCATAGCCATCATTGATGTTGCGGCCATTCGGCTGATTGCCGATGGAGACCACGTCCGCCCCCAGTTCATGGAAGACGTGCGGCGCGATGTGATACGCAGCGCCATGCGCACTGTCCAACACGACCTTCATGCCAAACAGGTTCAGGTCACTCGGGAACGTGCTCTTGCAGAACTCGATGTAGCGGCCAGCAGCATCGTCAATGCGGCGGGCCCGGCCCAGCGCGTCGGAGGCCGCATATTCCATCGGCTTTTCCAGTTGGGCTTCGATCTGCAATTCGGTCTCATCGGGCAGCTTGTCGCCCGTGGCCGAGAAGAACTTGATGCCGTTGTCGTAATACGGGTTGTGCGATGCCGAAATCACCACACCCGCCGACAGTCGCAGCGCGCGCGTCAGGTACGCCACACCGGGCGTGGGCAACGGACCACTCATCAGCACATCGACGCCGGCAGCCGTAAAGCCGGCCTCCAGTGCCGCTTCCAGCATATAGCCCGACAAGCGCGTGTCCTTGCCGATCAACACCGTGGGGCGTCCATGGCCGTGCGCCTCGTCGCCATGCGCCAGCACCCGCCCGGCGGCATAACCCAGGCGCAGCACAAAATCCGGCGTGATCGGGCTCTCGCCAACACGCCCGCGAATGCCGTCGGTGCCGAAATACTTCCTGGACATGGGGAATTTCTCCTGAAGAATGTTTGCTTTATTTGGTTGTAAGGCGCCGGACACAGCCGGGCAATCGTCTGTTCGCTCGACACCCGACCGCGCGAGGTCGCGGCGTCATTCCAGCGGCGGATCGACGCGTTCGTGACGCATGGCCCACCAGACCTGAAGCGCTTCCACGGTCGGCCGCACATCGTGCACGCGCACGATGAACGCGCCTCGTTCAGCGGCCAGCAGCGCTGCGGCCACGCTGGCCGTCACCCGTTCTGTCGGCGGCTTGCCGCCCAGCACCGCGCCCAGGGTCGATTTGCGTGACAAGCCGGCAAGCAATGGCAAGCCGATCTGTTCGAATTCCGCCAATCGATTGAGCATCGTGAGATTGTGATTCGGCGTCTTGCCGAAGCCAAATCCCGGGTCGAGCGAGATGCGCTCCGCCGCCACGCCGGCCGCCATGAGCGCCTCGACTTGCGTGCGCAAGAACACCGCAACCTCACCCATTAAATCCGTATAGCTCGGCGATTCCTGCATGGTTTCCGGATCGCGCTGCATGTGCATGACGCACAGCCCAGCATTGCTCGTTGCCGCCGCCTCAATCGCACCCGGGCGCCGGAAGCCCCAGATGTCATTGATGAGATCGGCGCCAGCATTCAGCGTGGCGTGCATCACCTCGGGCTTGTAGGTATCGATCGACAGCGGCTTGCCGCAATCGCGCAGCGCCTCAACGATCGGCATGACGCGGTCGAGTTCTTCCTGCAAGCCGAGCGGCGCGGCACCTGGGCGGCTCGACTCACCACCGATGTCGATCATGTCGACACCTTCGGCAATCAGCTGCTCAGCGTGGCGCAATGCGGCGTCGCGCGTAGCGTGCTGGCCACCGTCGGAAAACGAATCCGGCGTGACGTTGAGAATACCCATGACCAGCGGGCGCCGATCACGCGGGTAACGAAAACGTCCGCACTGGAAATGCGTGGTGGTCGGAATGGAAGCAGACAAGATAGGCTGTTCAGAATGCAACGCAGGACCGGAATGCTACGCGAGGCATGCCAAAAATGGCACCCACAAAAAAGCCGGTGCGCGGGCACCGGCTCTTCTAGGTCGCCGCTGGGGCGATACATTACGGGATCATCATGCCGTGGCAGGCACATTGCCCGGATTCACTGCCGGGGTACCGCCACCCGGCGGCGTGCTGCCACCGCCGGTGGAACCGTAACGCGGTGGACGCGGCGGCTTGCCGTCCATGATGTCGTTGACTTGGTCCGCGTCGATGGTTTCCCATTCGAGCAGCGCGGCGGTCATCGCCTCCACCTTGTCGCGGTTCGATTCCAGCAGGCCCTTGGCCAGGGTGTACTGCTCATCCACGATACGACGGATTTCCGAGTCCACCTTCTGCTGCGTCGCTTCGGATACCGTCTTCGACGCCATCCGACCGAAGAAGCCGTCCTGCTCCGTATCAACGTAGACCATGGTGCCGAGCGTGTCGCTCATACCGTAGCGCGTCACCATGTCGCGAGCCATCTTGGTGGCGCGCTCGAAGTCGTTGGAGGCGCCGGTGCTCATCGCACCCAGGAATACCTCTTCCGCAGCGCGTCCGCCGAACAGGATGGCGATCTCTTCGAGCATCGTGTCCTTGTAGGCGTAATGCTTGTCATGCTCCGGCAACTGCCAAGTCAGACCGCCCGCCCAACCGCGCGGCATGATCGTGACCTTGTGCACCGGGTCGGCCTTCGGCAGCAGCTTAGCCACCACCGCGTGACCCGACTCGTGGTACGCCGTAGCCTTGCGCTCCTCTTCGCGGATCACGGCAGACTTGCGCTCCGGACCCATGTAGATCTTGTCCTTCGCGTCTTCGAAGTCCTGCATATCCACTACGCGCTTGTTGCGGCGGGCAGCAAACAGCGCAGCTTCGTTGACTAGGTTCGCCAGATCCGCACCCGAGAAGCCGGGCGTACCGCGTGCCAGCACGGAAGCATCCACATCGTTGCCGATGGGCACCTTGCGCATATGCACCTTAAGAATCTGCTCGCGGCCGCGGATGTCGGGCAGCCCAACGTAGACCTGGCGGTCGAAGCGACCCGGACGCAGCAGCGCCTTATCAAGCACGTCAGCGCGGTTGGTCGCGGCAATCACGATGACGCCCGAGTTGGCCTCGAAGCCATCCATTTCCACCAGCATCTGGTTCAGGGTCTGCTCGCGCTCGTCGTTGCCGCCGCCCATGCCAGCGCCACGATGGCGACCGACCGCGTCGATTTCGTCGATAAAGACGATGCAGGGCGCCTGCTTCTTGGCGTTTTCGAACATGTCGCGCACGCGAGCCGCGCCCACGCCAACGAACATTTCGACGAAGTCCGAACCGGAGATGCTGAAGAACGGCACCTTGGCTTCACCAGCGATGGCGCGCGCCAGCAGCGTCTTACCGGTACCCGGAGGGCCGACCAGCAGCACGCCGCGCGGAATACGACCGCCCAGCTTCTGGAACTTTTGAGGATCCTTGAGGAAGTCGACCAACTCGACAACTTCTTCCTTCGACTCGTCGCAGCCGGCGACATCGGCAAACGTGACGCTATTGTTGTTCTCGTCGATCAGCCTGGCGCGCGACTTGCCGAACGAGAAGGCGCCGCCTTTCCCGCCACCCTGCATCTGCCGCATCATGTAGAACCAGAACACGATGATCAGCAGCGTGGGGCCAAGGTAGGTAAGGATCGAATAGAGCATATTCGGCTCATCTTCGGCCTTACCAGTCACTTGCACGCCGTATTTCATCAGGTCGCCGACCATCCAGATGTCGCCCGGCGAGATGATCGAATACTTGTTGCCCTCGTTGGGGGTGACCATCAACGTACGCCCTTGCACTTCGACGCGCTTGACCTTACCGGCCTTCGCATCATCCATGAATTGCGAGTACGTCACGCCTTCTTGGGCGCGAGGCTTGTCGAACTGCTTGAAGACGGTGAACAGCACCAAGGCAATCACCAACCAGATGGCCGCCTTCTGAAACCAGTTGTTATTCAAGGCGAGACTCCTTTAGAAATGCCTTGACGGGATGCTTGGCATTGTAATGCACGGATACCGCCGTAGGTTGATTGCCCGCAAGACCATCGGCAACGCAACCTCGTACCGAGCGCCTTTCCTGACTAACGTCCGTCAGCCCGGATGCTTGAGCTGTCGGCCCAGCAGAAACGTCTCGGACGATTTGTCGCGGGAGGCCTTGGGCTTGCGCGGCGCCACGATCTTGAAATGGCGCTTGAACATCTCGACGATCTGACTATAGCCGCTGCCGTGAAAACATTTGATCAGCAGCGCGCCCTCGGGTTTCAGGTGCGCCATGGCAAATTCCACGGCCAGCTCGGCGATGTGCTCCATGCGCGCGGCGTCCGCCGACGCCACTCCAGACAGATTGGGGGCCATATCCGACAATACAAGGTCGACTTTGCCTCCGCCGGTCGTCTCCAGCACGATTTGCTCGAGTTGCTGGAAGACCGCTTCCTCACGGAAGTCGCCCTGGATGAACTCGACGTCGGCAATCGCTTCCATCGGCAGGATGTCGATGGCGACGATGGCGCCGTCAATGCGGCCATCCTTGGCGCGCGAAGAGGCGGCCAGCTTGTTGCGCACGTACTGGCTCCAGCTACCCGGCGCGGCCCCCAGGTCAACAATGACCTGGCCCGGCTTGATCAGCTTGTCCTGCTCGTCAATCTCCTTGAGCTTGTAGGCGGCGCGCGCGCGGTAGCCCTCGCGCTGCGCCAGCTTGACGTACGGATCGTTGATATGGTCGTGCAGCCACGACTGGTTGAATTTGTTCTTTGCCATCGAATGGATTGCCAAACTGCCTAAACATGGCGGCTTGGACTAATTTTGGCGGATAATACGCGCCGTTTGTCTTTTTCCGCGATCCCGCCCTTATTTATGCCCGCCCTCACCCTCACCCCTGCCCAGCGATCGGAATTGCGCTCGGAAGCGCATGCATTGAATCCGGTCGTCATCATCGGTGCGGAGGGCCTGACCAAGGCCGTTCTGGCCGAAATCGACCGCTCGCTGGCGGCTCACGCGCTGATCAAAGTTCGCGTGGCCGGCGATGACCGCGAAGCGCGTATCGAAATCTACGACACAATCTGCGCCCGCCTGCAGGCCGCCCCGGTACAGCATATCGGCAAGTTGCTGGTGATCTGGCGCGAAGGCCCGGCCTACCTGAAGGAAAACCAGCCGAAGGACCTCAAGCCGCCTCGCAAGACCACGATCGGTGTCGGCCCGCGTTCGGTCACGGTCCGCAAGCCCAATCCGAACAGCGCCCGCCGCCCGAAGCCAGTCCGCTTGAGCGTGCTCGGCAACGAGCGTGTCACGGCGGGCGGCAACGTCAAGCGCGCCAAACCGCGTCAAGCCAGCCAGAAAAAGAAGGCGCTGTCCTGATTCAAGGCTTCACACAAAACGACCGGCGTTTCAGCCGGTCTTTTTTTGCCTTAGGAAGCCTGCCGAATGCCCGCCATCTTCCAGATCAACGCAAGACCGAGCAGGCTTTGCACGAGGTAGAACGCGCTGGATACGCCGTGCAGCATGCCAAACTGAGCGCGGTATGCCGACTCCCCCACCGCCAAGCCCTGCGCTGCAGCTTGCTCTCGCAGGGAAGCCATGAACGGCTGCAGGCCGAAATAGCCGACCAGCACACATACCAGCATCCCCAGCACCAGCCAGCGCAACGGCTTGTAACCATCCTGCCCGCGCCGAACCAACGCCGTCGCCGCCAACAACAGGAGGCAACCGCTCGCAAGGCCGATCCACGCCTCCGCATGGAACAACCGTCCGGCAATCGCGCCCGCCAACTGACGATCTTCCAGCATGGCAAACAGCGTGGGCGCGGCGACGTAGCCGATGGTCCAGAGCGAACCGCACCACACCGTGGCAAGCAACTGGAAGAAGCGCTGCGGCATGGTGGCTGGCTCCGAATGCGGATTAGAGGTATTTGACCGCGACGACTTCGTATTCGCGCTCGCCACCCGGGGCAACCACAGTCGCGACATCGCCTTCAAACTTGCCGATTAGCGCGCGTGCGATGGGGGAGCTGATCGAGATCTTGCCGGTTTCCAGATCGGCCTCGTCATCGCCGACGATCTGGTACGTGACGGGCTTGCCCGAGTCCAGATCTTCCAGATCGATGGTGGCGCCGAACACGACGCGGCCTTCCGCGTCCAGCGCGGCCGGATCGATGATCTGCGCGGCGGCCAGCTTGGACTCGATCTCCATGATGCGGCCCTCGATGAAGCCCTGGCGCTCCTTGGCGGCATCGTAGTCGGCGTTTTCGGACAGATCGCCCTGGGCACGAGCCTCAGCGATGGCGTTGACGACGGCCGGACGCTCCTTGGTCTTCAAGCGCTGCAGCTCTTCCTTGAGCATCTCGGCACCGCGCTTGGTAATGGGAATGGTGCTCATAGCGAGTAATTCGAAATCACAAAAAAATCAGCCGCTGCGAAGCGGGAGGGCGCGTAGCGCACACCCGCCTGACGGCGGCTGTCGTTGTTTTGACACGGACGCTGTAGTGTAGGCGAACCGCCCCGAGGCGGCAACTGCCGCTACCCCGGGGGTTCTGCCGCGACGCTATGCCACGCCGCGAGGTCTGACGAAGGCCTTACAGGGTGGCGTGCAGACCTTGGAGGTCATACACATCCAGGTTCTGCATGTGCTTCAGGCCCTCCACCGCGGCGCGGGCGCCAGCGATGGTGGTGTAGTACGTCACGCGTTGCGCCAGAGCGGCTTGGCGGATCGAACGCGAGTCGGCAATCGCGGTACGCGTCTCGTCGACGGTCGTAAACACGAGGGCGATCTCGGCGTTCTTGATCATGTCGACGATGTGCGGACGGCCGTCCTTCACCTTGTTGACCACGCGCACCGGAATGCCGGCCGCTTCGATGGCCGAAGCCGTACCGCGCGTCGCGACGATCGGGTAGCCCAGCGTATGCAGCGCACGGGCCACTTCCACCGCGGCCGGCTTGTCGCTGTCCTTGACCGTCATCAGCACGGTGCCCTTCTCGGGCAAACGCGAACCGGCGGCGAGCTGGCTCTTGAACAGGGCCTCGCCAAAGGTCTTGCCGACGCCCATCACTTCGCCGGTGGAGCGCATTTCCGGTCCAAGCACCGGATCAACACCCGGGAACTTGTTGAACGGGAACACGGCTTCCTTGACGCTGTAATACGCCGGTACGACTTCCGTTTCGATGCCTTGCGAATCCAGCGACTGGCCGGCCATGCAGCGTGCCGCCACCTTGGCCAGCGAGATGCCGGTCGCCTTCGACACGTACGGCACGGTACGCGACGCACGCGGGTTCACTTCCAGCACGTAGACGATGTCTTCGCCGTCCTTCTGCTGGATGGCGAACTGCACGTTCATCAGGCCGACCACGTTCAGCGCCTTGGCCATGGCCGCGGTCTGACGCTTGAGTTCGTCGACGGTGGCTTGCGACAGCGAGTACGGCGGCAGCGAGCAAGCGGAGTCACCCGAGTGCACGCCGGCCTGCTCGATGTGTTCCATCACGCCGCCGATGAAGACGCGCTTGCCATCAGACAGGCAATCCACGTCGCATTCGATGGCGTCGTTCAGGAAGCGGTCGAGCAGCACGGGGCTGTCGTTCGACACCTTCACGGCTTCACGCATGTAGCGCTCGAGGTCGCGCGGCTCGTGCACGATTTCCATCGCGCGGCCACCCAGCACGTACGACGGGCGCACCACCAGCGGATAGCCAATTTCTTCGGCCAGCTTCAGTGCTTCGTCTTCAGCGCGGGCGGTACGGTTGGGCGGCTGGCGCAGGCCCAGCTCGTGCAGCAGCTTCTGGAAGCGCTCGCGGTCTTCGGCCGCATCGATCATGTCCGGCGACGTACCGATGATGGGCACGCCGTTGGCTTCCAGATCCAGCGCGAGCTTGAGCGGCGTCTGGCCACCGTACTGCACGATCACGCCAACCGGCTTTTCCTTGTCGACGATCTCGAGCACGTCTTCCAGCGTCACCGGCTCGAAGTACAGACGGTCGGAGGTGTCGTAGTCGGTCGAGACGGTTTCCGGGTTGCAGTTGACCATGATGGTCTCGTACCCGTCTTCGCGCAGCGCCAGGGCGGCATGCACGCAGCAGTAGTCGAACTCGATACCCTGGCCGATCCGGTTCGGGCCACCGCCCAGCACCATGATCTTCTTGTTATTGGTCGGCTCGGCTTCGCACTCGCCGTGCTCGGCTTCGTACGTCGAGTACAGGTACGCGGTGTTGGTGGCGAACTCGGCGGCGCAGGTGTCCACGCGCTTGTAGACCGGGCGGACCTTCTCGGCGATACGCTTCTCGCGCACGGCCTGGGCCGTCGTCTTCATCAGCTTGGCCAGGCGGCGGTCGGAGAAACCCTTCTGCTTAAGCACACGCAGTTCGGCAGCCGATAGGCTATCGAGCGTGCGCGCCTTGACCAACGCTTCGGTCTTGACGATGTCTTCGATCTGCGCGAGGAACCACGGGTCAACAGACGTTTCGGAGTAGACCTCGTCGATCGACAGGCCCAGGCGGAATGCGTCGCCCAGATACCAGATGCGGTCCGGACCGGCTTCGCCGATCTCTTCGATGATCTCGTCGCGGTCGGTGGACTTTTCGTCCAGGCCATCCACGCCCACTTCCAGGCCGCGCAATGCCTTCTGGAACGATTCCTGGAAGGTCCGGCCCATGGCCATCACTTCACCCACCGACTTCATCTGCGTGGTCAGGTGGCTATCGGCCTGCGGGAATTTTTCGAACGCGAAACGCGGCACCTTGGTGACCACGTAGTCGATCGACGGCTCGAACGACGCCGGGGTCGCGCCGCCGGTGATCTCGTTCTTCAGCTCGTCCAGCGTGTAGCCCACGGCCAGCTTGGCTGCGACCTTGGCGATCGGGAAACCGGTGGCCTTGGACGCCAGCGCCGACGAACGCGACACACGCGGGTTCATCTCGATGACGATCATGCGACCGTCCTTCGGGTTGATCGAGAACTGCACGTTCGAACCGCCCGTATCCACGCCGATCTCGCGCAGCACGGCCAGCGAGGCGTTACGCAGGATCTGGTATTCCTTGTCGGTCAGCGTCTGTGCCGGGGCCACGGTGATGGAGTCACCGGTGTGGATGCCCATCGGGTCCAGGTTTTCGATCGAGCAGACGATGATGCAGTTGTCGGCCTTGTCGCGCACGACCTCCATCTCGTATTCCTTCCAGCCGAGCAGCGATTCTTCGATCAGCAGCTCGTTGGTCGGCGAGAGGTCGAGACCGCGCTTGCAGATCTCTTCAAATTCTTCGCGGTTGTAGGCGATGCCGCCGCCCGTGCCGCCCAGCGTGAACGACGGACGGATCACGATCGGGTAACCGCTGGTGCCGGTTTCCTTGGCGATTTGCGACTGGACGGCCACGGCTTCGTCCATGGAATGCGCAATGCCCGACTTGGCCGAACCCAGGCCGATCTTGGTCATCGCGTCCTTGAACTTCTGGCGGTCTTCGGCCTTGTCGATGGCCTCGGGCGATGCGCCGATCAGCTCGACGTTGTACTTGGCCAGCACGCCATGGCGATGCAGGTCCAGCGCGCAGTTCAGTGCGGTCTGGCCGCCCATGGTCGGCAGGATCGCGTCCGGGCGCTCCTTGGCGATGATGCGCTCGACCACTTCCCAGGTGATCGGCTCGATGTAGGTCACATCGGCCGTGCTGGGGTCGGTCATGATCGTGGCCGGGTTGCTGTTGATCGCTACTTCAACGTGTACGGCCCGCGCGAGCAGCACAAGG